>JBGQDJ010000136.1:0-7087 GCA_041495805.1 Geobacteraceae bacterium | reverse complement strand
CGTGTTCTCCTGGGAACGGAATAGCCCGTAGAGAAGCTCCTTTGCATCGCACAGGGGGATATTGCGGTCGGCCGAGTAACGCTTCGGCACATGCTCCAGCCAGAAATGGTCGTCGAAGTGGCGGTCCAGAAGGGTGCCGTCCATGTCCAGGAGGACGATGTCTATGTCGGTCCAATTGATGAGCATAAATAAACCAGGCTGAAGGCTGAAGGATTAAAGGGTTTGAGTTTTTCCTTCAGCCTTCAGTCTAATCACCTGCATTTTCCTCTATGAACGCCCGGATCGCCCCTTCATCCGCATCCAGCACCTCACATCGGGTCGGCAGCTTTTCGATCCCCACCAGCGCCTCGGGAAATGGCGGCGCAATGCCGGTGGCCTTCTCCACCGCCTCGCCGAATTTGGCCGGGTGGGCAGTGGCCAGGCAGACCGGGGTTTCCCCCTTGCCGATGCACTCAAGAGCGGCATGGACACCCACGGCGGTGTGGGGGTCGAGGAGATAACCGGTCTTCTCACGGAAATCTGCGATGGTGGCGAGGGTCTCCGCCTCCGTAACGGTACGGGAGATGAATTCGTCCCGCACCCGTGCCATTTCCGCCTCCGTAAACTCCATCCGGCCGTTTTTCGCAAATGCCTCAAATGCCCCGAGGACCCGGGCAGGGTTCTCATCGAAAAGGTAATAGAGATACCGCTCGAAATTTGAGGCGACCTGGATATCCATGGAGGGCGAAACGGTCTGGACCACCTTCCCCATCGAATAATCCCCCCCGTTGATAAAGCGGGTGAGGATGTTGTTCTCGTTGGTGGCAAGCAGCAGTTTGCCTATGGGTAGCCCCATCCGCTTTGCCACGAAGCCGGCGAATATGTCGCCGAAATTGCCGGTCGGCACGGAAAAGACGATATCCGCGCCCCCGGCCTCGGTCACCCTGAACCAGGCAAAGAAGTAATATACCACCTGGGCCAGGACCCGGGCCCAGTTGATGGAATTTACCGCCCCGAGGGAATGCCTTTCCTTGAAGGGAAGATCATTGAAGAGGGCCTTGACTATGTTTTGGCAGTCGTCGAATGTTCCCTTCACTGCGATGTTATGGACATTGGCGTCGAGAACGGTAGTCATCTGCCGCGCCTGGATCGGCGAGGTCTTCATATGGGGATGGAGGATGAAGATGTTGATATTCTCCTTGCCGCGCACCCCTCGGATTGCGGCGCTCCCCGTATCGCCGGAGGTGGCGCCGACGATGTTCATCCGCTCTCCCCGCTCCTTGAGCAGGTATTCGAAGATATTGCCGAGGAGCTGAAGGGCAACATCCTTGAATGCCAGGGTCGGTCCGTGAAACAGCTCCAGGATATAGACCCCGTTCTCCCGGACCACCGGGGTGATCTCAGCGTTGTCGAAAGAGTTATAGGAACGATTGATGAGTCTTCGCAGGTCATCTTCCGGAATGTCCGTGGCAAAGAGAGAAATTATCCTGTAGGCCAGCTCACGGTAAGGGAGGGTTTGCCATGAGTCGAGGGTCTCGGGAGAGAGACGCGGTATGGATTGGGGGAGGATGAGGCCGCCGTCGGTTGCAAGTCCCATCATGACCGCGTCCTTGAACGGAATCGGCTCGATATTTCCCCTGGTGCTGATATATTTCATATTCTCCTCTGTTCCGAAGTTTCGTTGATTCCTGCGCGATTGCGTAACGCGCTCTAATCTTTAATACTCTAGCAGGAAAAGAGGCAAATGGAAAGTGGCTTGTATGGTCTGAACGGGGAGGATTCAGAGGGGAGTTGACTTCATTGTTTGTTTCCGCATAAGATATTTTATCCACACAACGAAAGGCCCTGACATGACACTGGCGAGAAGAGATGAGATTCTGAATGTCATTGAAACCCTGTCCACCCGTTATCTAAAGGGGAAGGTGCGCGCCGTCAGGCTTTCGGTGATTGCCCTGCTGAGTGGCGGACACATCCTTCTCGAGGACATACCGGGGCTGGGGAAGACCACGCTGGCGCTGGCATTGTCCGGAGGTCTCGGCCTTTCCTTCGGCAGGGTCCAGTGCACCAGCGATCTCCTCCCCTCGGACATCACCGGCATCTCTATTTTCAACCGGGAGGAAAACCGGTTCAGATTCATGAAAGGGCCTATCTTCAACAATATCGTCCTGGCCGATGAGATCAACAGGGCCATGCCCAGGACCCAGAGCGCCATGCTGGAGGCGATGGAGGAGCATCGAGTGACCGTTGACGGGGTGACATATCCGCTGGCCGAACCTTTCCTGGTCATTGCCACCCAGAATCCCGTGGATCAGGCAGGGACCTATCCGCTCCCCGATTCCCAGATGGACCGCTTTATCATCCGAAGCGGCATCGGTTATCCCCCTGACGACATCGAAAAGGAAATCTTCCGGCATGGAAGCATCCGCGACGACCTCAGGAACATCTCTCCGCTGGTCAGCGCGGAAGATATCCTGGAAGCGCGTCAGGCGGTCAAAGAGGGTGTCTATATTTCCGAGAAGGTGACGGAGTATATCTTCGCCATTGTGGCCAAGACCCGCAGCCACCCCCTGATCGTTACGGGCATCTCCACCAGGGGTGGGATAAATCTGGTCGAGGCGGCTAAGGCCAATGCCTATCTGGAGGGGCGGGAGTATGTGGCGCCCGGGGACGTGCAGGCGATTGCCGCACCGGTAGGCTCCCACAGGCTCATCTGCCGCCGGGAAAACGAAAACCTTAACAAGGAGGAGATATTAGGTTCAATCCTCAAAAATATACCGGTTCCACTGGTCTGACCCTCACCAAGGCAGGCGCGTTTTATATTGCCATAACCCTCCTCCTCGGATTTGCCGCAGTCAATACAGGAAATAACCTCCTCTTTCTCATCGTCTCGGCGCTGCTCGGGTTTATGGCGGTTTCCGGCATTATCGGCTGGCACAATATCAGGGGATTACATATGCAGGTCAAGCTCCCCGATGAAATTTACGCAGGTCTGGCAACACTTGCAACTGTACGGCTTGTTAACGCAAAACGGCTCTCCCCTTCCTTTCTGCTGCGCTCAAAGGTGCTTGGGAACAACATCACCACATACCTTTTGAAGAGCGACGCAAATGAAACGAATTCATTTGTCCATACCTTTCCCGTGAGGGGAGCGCTGACCATCCCCTCTGCCGAGATCTGTTCCCCGTTTCCCATCAACTTCTTTGTCCGATGCAGACGAACCTCGTTGAACCTGGAGTTCCCCGTCTTTCCTACTCCACTTGACTGCGCAGGCAGCACCCGACTCGACAATACCTTGAGGAAAGGTGATTCCCCCTCTTTTCTGAAGGGAAATGAAGGGGAGTTTTTACGGGTTGCCGATTATACCGGCAATGAGCCGATGAAGCTGATCCACTGGCGCCTCTCCGCGAAGTTTGAGGTGCTCAAGGTCAAGGAGATGAGTGCGACATCCGGGGAGCCGGTCATGATCGACATCGATTCCCTTCCCGGCAGGGACACGGAAGAAAACCTATCTTTCGCCTGCTTCCTGATCAACCGGCTGATAGGAGCAAACCGGCCGGTAGGCCTGAAATTACGGGAGAAGATCATGAAGCCGGCGGTTTCGAGGGAACACCGGCTGAACCTCCTGACGGAACTGGCGCTCTATGGTAAGGATTAGCACGGTCCTCAATATTCTGACCTACTGCATTGCCCTTATCGGCTATGCCCCCCTCTCCCCCTTCCTGGAGACGGTCCCCAGGTTTATCTTTCCGGCGGCCCTTGTTGCCGGTTTTTTTGCCGACAGGAAAGGGAAATGGCTGGCCGGCTTGCTTCCGACCATCGTTTCTATCCTTTTTTTCGCGTTTTACGCAGCCCAGCTGCACAGGGACAACCTTGTCGGCCCGGCGGTCAACCTCCTTACGGTTCTTCTATCGGTCAGGCTCGTCAGTGAAAAAAAGGTGCGAAATTACCAGCAGATCTTCGCCCTTTCCCTCTTTTCCCTGGCAGCTTCATCACTCTTCACCCTGGATTCACTCTTTCTCGCCTATCTCATTTCTCTCCTTTTTCTTGTTGCGGTTACGCTGGTCATTCTCACCTTTCATGGTGCGGACGATACCATGGTCTTGCCGGCGGCAGGTGTGAAAAAAATATTGTCCGCCGCCTGCCTCATGCCGGCGGCTGCGCTCCCGCTCATGTGTGTTTTCTTCGTTATCCTGCCGCGGACACAGTATCCTCTCTGGAATTTTTTGAATGCATCCGGGTCGAGGGTCGCCGGGTTCAGCGAAAAGGTCGAGCCCGGCTCGGCCGCAACTGTCGGCGAGGTAAAAAAACCCGTATTCAGGGTAAATTGCGGAAAACTGCCAAAAGAGCAGCTCTACTGGCGGGGGGTCGTGTTCAATTCCATTGTAGCGGATGCCTGGGTAAAAGGGGATCTGCCTGCCGGGGAATCCGGCTATTTACCCGGCGCAGGAGCTGTTCGACAGACCGTGTATCCCGAGCCGGGGATATCGGGGCACCTTTTTGCCCTGAATGTCCCGCTCCGGATAACCGGGGTAAGGGCGGACCTCACCGGCGATTTTGTCCTGAAGAGCCGTTCCGCCACATCCGTAAGGGTCAAGTATGACGTCGAGTCTATCCCCGACGGCGTCATCAGGACACGCGGCAAGATCGACAGGGAGTATTACCTGCGCCTTCCAAGCCCGCTCTCCCATCGCATGGCCGCAGTCGGGAGGGAGATTGCCCGGAAAGGGAAAACCGATAACGAGAAGGTGGAACTGCTGAAAGAATTCTACCTCACCAGCAGGTTAAATTACGCCACCAGCGCCCTCCCCGTATCAGCCGACCCCCTCGATGAGTTTCTGTTCGTGAAAAAGCGGGGGAACTGCGAATTCTTTGCATCTTCTTTCGCCCTGTTGCTCCGGTCTGCCGGAGTCCCCTCCCGCCTTGTAGGCGGATATTTCGGCGGCGAATACAACGAACTGGGTGGGTATTACCTGGTCACGGAGGAGATGGCCCATGTCTGGGTCGAGGCATACATATCAGGGGTTGGATGGGCCATGATCGATCCGAGCACCTTTTCCGTCAATTTTCAGAGGATTGTGGAAAACAGGCAGACCGCCCTCGCATTCCGCCTCAGGATGTACCTCGACTCCTTCAACTATTACTGGAACATGGCGGTGATCAGCTATGACCTGGAAAAGCAGTTCCGCTTGCTCAATAATGTCAATTTCCAGATAAAGAAATTGCCAGTGACATTCAAACCGGATAAATTTCTGTATTGGGCCGGAATACCGCTTATTCTTCTGGTTTTTATTGTAATCTTTGCAAGATCTAAGAGAGTATCCAGGGAAGAAAAGATAATGCGGAAATTCCTGCGGAAGTTAAAAGGAAAGTATTCTTTTGAAATCCTCCCATCAACCGGCCTCCATGAACTGGCCGGTCATTCCGGAGACCCTCATATAAAGAAATTTGTGGACCTTTATGGCCGGGCCGTTTACCGCGACAGAAAGCTCACCGGGGAAGAGTACAGGGCTTTGAAGGATTTATTGAGGGAATTGTAGCCCAACGGGCAATCGAGCAGCTTCACCATGGGCTTTCTTGTTTACCAATTAAGTTTTAATAATCTTGACATGAAATGACTATTCAATTAGTCTGATAAATCACCTATTGATATCATTTGGACTTCCAAAGAGGCGGATTGTTTTGAGCTCAAAAAAGGACAAATTGCTTGAAAGCGCGCAAAAGTTTATTGCCAAGGGTCAACTGGACCGGGCAATAAAAGAGTACGTGCAGATTGTCGCCCTTGATTCAGGCGATATCAGGCAGAGACAGAAACTGGCCGAACTGCTGGTCCGTGTCAACCGCAAGGAAGAAGCTATAGCGGAATATGAGGTGCTTGCCAAACATTATTCCAACGATCTATTTTATCTTAAAGCCATAGCTGTATATAAGCAGATACAGAAACTGGAACCCGCGGACATCAATACCAGCCTTACCCTTGCATCTCTCTATGCAAAGCAGGGGCTGACCGGCAGCGCCCTTACCGAATACAACCTTGCGGCAAATCATTACCAGAAAGAAGGATCGCTGCCTGAAGCGCTCAATGTCATGGAGCTCATTCTGGCCGCTGATCCGGAAAATCTGGACAACTATCTGAAATACGCGGAAACCTGTTTTGCTGCCAGGCAGACTGACAAGGCATATCGGGAGTTCGTTCGATTCGCCCTTCTTCTACGGAAAAGGGGTGATGAAGCGGCATCCGAAAAACTCAGTGATAGAGTGCATAGCCTCTTCCCCGACGACAAGGATTTCGAATTTGAAATACTTTCTATCCAGATAGATGAGGGGGATGCGGAAGGCGCTCTCCCTCATCTCCAGAGGCTTGTCCATATTGATAGCGCCAATCCGAAGGCATGGAAGCTTCTGGCCAGGTCCTATCTCAAGGCCCGGGAAAACGGGGCCGGCAGGTCGATGCTTGAGAATATCATCAACCCCTTAACCGATGTAACATCCGCCCTGGATAAACTGACCGTGGAAGTAATCGGGGAAGGGGATATCGAAGCCTCCCTCGACATCCTGGAAGCGCAAAAGGAGATATTCCCCGACATCTCTCTGGAAGGATATTACGCCTCTCTTCGGGATAAGGCGCCCGATAATGCAAGGGTCCTCCAGGGTCTGAAGAATGTCGGCAAAGATGAAGACGAGACGGTAAAACATGCAACGCAGGATGCCGCCACGGACTCGCTGATGCTTGCCGGTGAAGACAAGGCGGAATTGCAGGCGCTTCCTCCTGCTGTCGAATCGCCCTCAATAAAGGAAGTGCCGCCGTCGGCAGCGCCGATGGAGCCGGCGGACGACATGTCATGGGAAGAGGAGATCGACCTTTCTCTGCTGGACGATGAAGGAATGAACCCTCTTTTTTCCGATGCCGGGGAGAATAACGACTCCTTATCCGGAAGCTTTTCAGAATCGGGAGATTTGCCTGTTCCGGGCACTGAACAGGAGGAAAACTTTCAAGAAGAAGATCTCTCCCTAGAATCGGAAGCTTTCAGTGAAATAAGTCTTGAAATAAGCGAATCCGATATAACCGACAGCAAATGGCTTCAGGATTTTGCCCCGATAGGGCCTGATG
>JBGQDJ010000135.1:0-7112 GCA_041495805.1 Geobacteraceae bacterium | reverse complement strand
CATGCCGGCATATTTACCTGCTTTTTCGGTCAGCTTTCCGTATCGGTCTATCACCTCAACTGCGGGCAGATTGTGGCGCTGGGCGACCTCAAAGTCATTCGGGTCATGCGCGGGAGTGATCTTCACCACACCGGTGCCGAACTCCATGTCCACGTAGTCGTCGGCGATTATCGGTATCATCCTGTTGACCAGCGGCAGAAGGACCAGGCCGCCTACCAGCTCCCGGTACCTCTCGTCGGCCGGGTTCACCGCCACTGCGGTGTCCCCCAGCATCGTCTCGGGGCGGGTGGTGGCCACCACCAGATATCGGTCCGAACCGACCACCGGGTAACGGAGATGCCAGAGATGCCCCTTCTGCTCTTCATGCTCCACCTCTATGTCGGAAAGGGCCGTATGGCAGCGGGGGCACCAGTTGATCAGACGGTTGTCGCGGTGGATGAGCCCTTCTTCGTACAGCTGAACGAAGACCGCACGCACGGACCGGGACAGACCTTCATCCATGGTGAAGCGCTCCCGCTCCCAGTCGCAGGATGCGCCGAGCCGCTTCAGCTGGCCGATGATCTGTCCGCCCGATTCGGCCTTCCACTTCCAGACCCGCTCGATAAAGGCATCCCGGCCCAGAGCGAAGCGGTCCTTACCCTCTGCGGCCAGCTGCCTTTCCACCACGTTTTGGGTGGCGATACCGGCGTGATCGGTGCCGGGCATCCAGAGCACATTGAAGCCGCTCATACGTTTCCAGCGGCAAAGGATATCCTGGAGGGTGTTGTTGAGCGCATGGCCCATGTGGAGCACGCCGGTGATGTTCGGGGGGGGGATGACTATGCAGTAGGATTTCTTTGCGGAATCGGCATCGGCATGAAAATACCCTTTGCTTTCCCACTCGTGGTACCACTTTGCTTCGACTTCCTTCGGCTCATAAGTTTTGGCAAGCTCTTTTCCCGGCATGCGGCAACCTCAAAATAACGTTGTTGAAAATGAAAAGGGGATATAAAATCCCCCTTCCATAAACCCATATCTGAATAACCGGCAATCTCCCCGGAGCTAATCCGCAAGCCCTTTCTTGAGCTTCCTTATCTCCTCGCGGATAAGCATTTCCGCAAGATCGGGGACCACTTCCCAGGCAATCTTCTCGATGATGTCACGGGAAATCTTGCCGACGATCGCGGCAAGCTGTTCGTCACTCAGGACCACTTCAGCGCTGACAGCAGGCTGCGCCGTTACGGTTGCCGCGGAAAATGAAGGCTCGGGAGGCGCGACCGGGGGGATAACCGGAACATACTCTTCTTCCGGCGCGAATTGCAGTTCGACCTCCGGAGCGACTGGAGGGGCTGCTGGGGCAGGTTCAGCAATAGCAGTGACTGCGGGTTGCTCCCCGGCTTCGGCGCCCAACTCGAAAACCTCGCCGGATGCAGGCTCAGCCTGTGAAGGCACTTCCTCGACGGAGATGCCGTAAAGCTCTTCTTCCGGTTCTGTTTCGAATTCGACTTCTTCGGCCTCTTCCCCGAGAGTAAAGGTCTCCTCCTCGGCAGGTTGCCATACGGCCCTGGTCTCTTCAGGAGGCGTTGCGGCCGACTCAGGAGGGATAACAGGCGGCACGGGTTTTTTCTCTTCCCCAAGGGAAAACTCATCCAGCGCCTCAAGCTCCGCGAAAGGATCGAGGGCCTCTTTTTCGAGGACCGCCTCGATTTTAACAGGCTCCTCTTCCGTTACCTCTTCCAGCTCAAAAGCGCCCCACAAATCATCTTCGGGAAGCGCCTCTAAAATTTCTTCGTCAGAGGAGATTTCTTCAATCAGGAATGCGGTTTCTCCGAGGACATCTTCATCCAGGGGTGCCGAAACTTCGATTTCCTCTTCAATTGCGGCGGTCAAAGGCGCGGCCGGGGCAGGTTCCTGTGCGGCAACCACCGGTTCCTGGGTGGAGCTGGCTTTTTTTCTTTCCTTGCCAAGTTCGATAAGAGTCCTGACCTTTTCGATCAGTTGCTGGGATTCGAAAGGCTTGGAGATAAAATCGTCCGCGCCGCTCAATCTGGCTTTATCTTCGTCGAAAGGTTCAAAGGCGCCGGTCAGAAGCAGCAGCGGGAGATGGTTCAGATCGGGGTCTCGCCTGATCTCCTCGCAGACCTCATAGCCGGTCTTGCCGGGCATCACGACGTCGGCCATAATAATATCCGGCACGATCTCACGGGCTTTTTCCAGTGCTGCGTTACCATTGTCCACAACCGTAAGCGAATAATCCTCATTGGCGAAAATTATGCCAACGACTTTTCGGATGGTGATACTGTCATCGGCGAGGAGCAGTTTATTGCTCATCTAAGCCTCCACTGGCGGGGAAGTTGGAATGTGGTTCAGGTACGGGCAAACGGTGCATAGGTGCGAAAAAACTAGCATAAAGCCGGACAGGTGTCAAGTTTTTTACCTTTCGGCGTCCCCGGAATTTTCTATCTCTCTTCTACCGGCCGAAAGGGGGAATATTTCGACGGACAGGGAAGACAATTCCCCTCGCAACTGGCTGAACTCCCTGATATTTTTATAATTGAGACGGGAAGTGAGTAATACCACGAAGATATCCGCTGTCGGATCGATCCAGATGGAGGAGCCGGAATAACCTGTGTGACCGAATGAGACTTCCGAAAGGCCGTTTCCCTTCGGAGCTGAGAAAGGGGAGGCTATGTCCCATCCCAGACCCCGTATCACGTTCCCGCCGCGGGAAAAATAGGGGGCGGTCATCTGTCGCACGGCCCTCCCGGAAAGTATGCGCGTCCCCTCCAATTCGCCTTCGCCCAAGATCATGCTGCAGAACCTGGCAAGATCGCGGGCCGTTGTGAATACCCCCGAATGCCCGGCAACGCCTCCCAACTGCCGCGCCATCGGGTCCTGGACATGGCCTGTCAACAGGGAATTGTCCGGGCCGATTGTGGTTGAGCAGCGCATGGCCTTGCCGGTGTCCGGGTTGAAGGATGTGTCATTCATCCCCAGTGGGGTGAAGAAATGAGACGCGGCATAAATATCCAGGGGGACGCCGGTTATCCTTCTGACCATTTCCCCCAGCAGGATAAAATTGATATCGGCGTATCTGAACCTGCTGCCGATTTCACCATGAAGTTTCTGGTGCGCGGCCTTTTCAACGGCGCTCTGCAGAGGGTTGCGTGGGGAAAGGGGAAAGTCGTCGAATCCTGAAGTGTGGGTAAGAAGATTCATGACCAGCAGCTCTTCTTTACCTTTCCCGGAGAATTCCGGAAACCACCTGGTGACAGGATCGACAAGGGAGAGCTTCCCCTCTTCCGCAAGTTTCAGAATGGCGGGAGCAGTGGCGACCACCTTTGTGAGGGAGGCAATGTCGAAGATAGTGTCAATACTAGTCAATGTGGCATTGGGGCCGGCGCAGGTTCTGCCGTAGGCCCGTTCGAACAACACGCCCTTGCGGTTTCCGACCAGCACCACACCCCCGGCGACAAGTCCCCGCGATATGGCGTTTTCCAGGAGAAGATCGATCCGTTTCGTCGCTTCAACCTGCTGCGCCGCCGGATCTTCGGCAGATGCAAATGTCACGGTGAAAAGCAGGATCACTATTATTGCGGCAGGAAAAAGCTTTAACATTTTTCGTGTGAATAGTCGTTTCCGGCTAAAATCCTCTCAATTCATCCTGAACTTGACTGTCTTCAGCAGATGCCCCTCGCTGTCGAGTGCCTCGACCCGCCAATCGCCGACCCAACCTTTTTCGATCATCTTCTTGCTGTACGTTCTCCACCGCTCCCCCTTGACCGGCAGCTGATATTCCCCCACCTTGATTTCATCCCGGTACCAGATGTGCCGGATGGTGGTATTCTTGCCGATGTCGGACTGCAGGCGGGTAAAGCAGAAAAGCGCCTTCACTGATGCTGAAGATATCCTGTGCACGGAATCTATGGGATTCCCCCTGACGATTTTGGTGGTGACCGCCATCTCGGTGATCCTCAACCCGGTTTCCGCGGCCTGAACCGTTAGAACTCCTGAGAGTATGATCAGAAAGAGAGAGCATGCAGTGAAAAAATATTTTGAGAGGTTCATGATGCCTCCTTTAAAATCAGGTGTTAAGGCTGAAGGCTGAAGGGTGCGATGATTTGCATTTAAACCTTCAGTCTTCAGCCTTCAGTCTGTTTCTAGGTTCTGTAATCGGCGTTGATCTTCACATAGTCATAGGAAAGGTCGGATGTGTAAACCGTAGCCATACCGTTACCCAGCTTCAGATCGACCGTTACACTGAATTCCTTGTTTTTCAGCACTTCCGTGCCGCGGGTCTCGGCGTCTCCGCCTGCAAAGATGCCGTTTCTGGCCATGGCCACATCATCAAAAAAGAGTTCCAAGCGGCCGGGATCGACCTGTGCGCCGGAATAGCCCACAGCGGCCAGGATCCTCCCCCAGTTCGCATCCTGACCGAAAAAGGCGGTTTTCACCAGGCTGGAATTGGCAATGGCCATTGCCGCCTTTTTGGCCTCGACATTAGAATAGGCACCCCTGACTTTGATTGTCACGAACTTGGTTGCCCCTTCTCCGTCCCTTACTATTTGTTGGGCGAGAGAGAGGAGCACATCGTTCAGAAGCTCGACAAAACGTGGCGCGTCCTTGCTTTCCGCAGCCAGGTGCGCATTGCCGGCGGCGCCGTTGGCCATGATTACCGCACAATCGTTGGTAGAGGTGTCTCCGTCAACGGTAATCATATTGAAGGAGGAATCGTTCGCTTCCCGGAATATCTTGTCCAGCCATGTGCTATCAACTGCCGCGTCGGTAACGAGAAACGCAAGCATTGTGGCCATGTTCGGCATGATCATCCCGGCCCCTTTGGCAATTCCCGCTATCGTGTATTCCTTGCCTTCAGCTTTTCCTCGCCGCCACTCCAGCTTTGGGAAGGTGTCCGTGGTCATGATTGCCCTGGCAATCTCCGCCAGGGTCCCGCTTTCGAGCCCCTCGATGAGCGGCGAAATCCCTTTCCTGATCTTCTGCATGGGGAGTGGAACGCCGATGACCCCGGTGGACGCGACCAGTGTCGCTTCATCAGGGATGCCGAGCCCTTCCGCCACAAGACGTGCGGTTTCAATGGAATCGTCCACTCCTTTCGGGCCGGTGCAGGCGTTGGCATTGCCGCTGTTCACCACGAGCGCCTGGGCGTTGCCGCTTCTTGACCGCTCCATGGAGATGACGACAGGCGCCGCCTTCACTTTGTTGGTGGTGTAGAGCGCCGCCACGGCCGCAGGGGTTTCGGAAAAGATCAGCCCCAGGTCGAGCCGGCCGGCTTTCTTGATCTCCGCCTCTACGGCGGAGAACCTGAAACCTTTTATTTTCATGATCTAACCTCGTTCAGCACATTATTTCTACTTCCCGCAGCACTGCTTGTACTTCCTTCCGCTCCCGCATGTGCAGGGCTGGTTCCTGCCGACCTTCCTGCTCTTCGCCGGTTCCTTGTGGACCGGTTCGTCACCCAGGTTGAAGACCAGCCGCTGCTTTTTCGGGGTCTCCTCGATCCGTTCGATTTCACTATCTCGCGCCAGCTGCACCCAGAAGATCTTCTCCACGACCTCCGTGCGGATTCGAGCGATCATCGACATGAAAAGCTCGAACGCCTCTTTCTTGTACTCCTGTTTCGGATCTTTCTGGCCGTAACCGCGCAGGCCTATCCCTTCCTTCAAATGATCGATGGAAAGGAGATGATCCTTCCACTGGCCGTCAATGGCCTGGAGCATGATCACCTTGATCAGGTGGTCGATCATCTCGTCGCCGAATTCAGCCAGCTTGGCGGTGAAAGTTTCACGCACCTTCTCCTGGAGGAGTCCCCTGAAATTGGCGGGGTTGAGCCGATCCATGGTCTCGGTGGGGATGTCGAGATGGAATCCGAAAGAGAGGTAGACCGACTCCCCAATACCGTTCCAGTCCCACTCCCGGGCGGGAACCTTGTCGATGGCATAGGTTTCCACCAGGTCCTCGACGGTCTCGTCCATCAACTCCATGAAACTTCCGCGCAGGTCCTCTCCCCCGAGGATCTCCCGGCGCTGGGTGTAGATAACCTCGCGCTGCTTGTTCATTACATCGTCATACTCTATGAGGTGCTTGCGGATGTCGAAGTTGTGGGCCTCCACCTTTTTCTGGGCGTTTTCTATCGACTTGGTGATCAGTGAGTGGGTAATCGCCTCTCCCTCTTCGATCTTCAGCATATCCATGATCTTTGCCACCCGGTCGGAGCCGAAGATGCGCAGAAGATCGTCCTGGAGCGACAGATAGAAGCGGGAGGATCCGGGGTCCCCCTGGCGGCCTGAACGGCCGCGCAGCTGATTGTCGATGCGGCGGCTCTCGTGGCGCTCGGTGCCGAGGATATGCAGCCCTCCGAGACTGACCACTTCGTCGTGTTCTGCTTCCCAGTGCTCCTTCAATTTTTCCAGGACCTGCTGATATTCTTCCTCGGGCGCTTCCGGGTTTCCCTTCTGCCACTGTTTCGCCTGCCCCTCGGGGTTGCCGCCGAGGATGATGTCGGTGCCGCGGCCGGCCATGTTGGTGGCGATGGTGACCATCCCCTTGCGCCCCGCCTGGGCGACGATCTCCGCCTCCCGTTCGTGCTGCTTGGCGTTCAGGACGAAGTGGGGAACCCCCTGCTTCTTGAGGAGTTCCGAGAGCACCTCCGACTTTTCGATGGAGATGGTGCCGACCAGCACCGGCTGTCCCTTGACGTGCAGCTCCTTGATCTCTTCGATGACGGCGTTGAACTTCTCCTTTTCCGTCTTGTATATGACATCGGGGAAGTCGGGGCGCAGCAGCACCCGGTTGGTGGGAATCACCATCACTTCCAGCTTGTAGATCTTGTTGAACTCCTCCGCCTCGGTGTCTGCGGTCCCTGTCATCCCAGAAAGCTTTTCGAACATGCGGAAGTAGTTCTGGAAGGTGATCGTTGCCAGGGTCTGGTTCTCGTTCTCGATCTCAACCCCCTCCTTGGCTTCGATCGCCTGGTGCAGCCCGTCCGACCAGCGTCGGCCCGGCATGAGGCGGCCGGTGAATTCGTCGACGATCAGGACTTCCCCCTCCTTGACCACGTAATCCACGTCCCGCTTGAACAGGGCATGGGCGCGCAGCGCCTGCTGCACGTGGTG
>JBGQDJ010000134.1:0-7139 GCA_041495805.1 Geobacteraceae bacterium | reverse complement strand
TGATCTTGAGAAGGTTCTTGACACGGATAGTTAATTCGGCCTGATCGATGGGTTTACAAAGAAAATCATTTGTGGAAACGGAGAGACCTTTTAATTTTGATTCCCTGTCGTGCAGCGCGGTCACCATGATCACCGGCATATTCTTTGTCGTTGGATCTGCTTTGATGATTTTGCAGGCCTCGTAGCCATCCATGACCGGCATCATTATATCGAGTATTATCAGGTCAGGGCTTTTGTCCCTGGCCTTCCGCACGGCCTCTTCCCCGTTTGAGGCAAGTTCAATATCATAACCCAGCGGAACGAGCCACTGGGTGAGCAGCCTGAGGTTGGCTTCCTCATCGTCGACGATCAGTATCTTTTCGCTCATCTGTCAAGAACCTCCCTCAACTTTATCAAAAGGTTTCTGGGGTGGAATGGCTTCTGGATGAAGTCATAACCTGACTCTGTCAATTCATTGGTGTTGATAATATCCATGGGATATCCGCTCATAAAGAGTATTTTTATCCCGGAATTGACTTTTCTGATCGCCTCACTGACCTCTTTCCCGTTTTTCTTCGGCATGATCATATCAATCAGGACGAGGCTGATTTGTTCCCTGTTCTCCATGAATTTCGTGATCGCATCTTCACCATCCACTGCAGTAATAACATTGTAGCCGAATGACTCCACGAGTATCCTTAAGAATGTTCTTATGGAAGCGTCGTCCTCGGTTAACAGGATTGTCTCATTTCCACCCTCGACAGGAATGTCAGCCTCCGTCTTCTTGTCCGGGGATACCGCTTCTTCACTGAGAGGCATGTATATTTTGAATACCGTGCCTTGTCCCGGTTCGCTGTGGACATTTATGTATCCGCCATGCTGTTTTATTATTCCGTAGGAAATAGCAAGGCCAAGCCCAGTCCCTTCTCCAATACCTTTTGTAGTAAAAAATGGCTCGAATATCTTCTTCTGGGTTTCCGCATCCATTCCCTGCCCTGTATCGGCAACCGTGATAAGCGCATACTTTCCGGGCATTCCATATCCATAAGCTGCAACATATTCATCATCTATTTCCTCAAGTTTCGTGCCGATCGTCAGCCGCCCCCCCTCCTGCATCGCGTCCCTGGCATTTGAGGCAAGGTTAATCAGCACCTGTTCTATCTGCCCGGCATCTGCCAGTACTATCAAGGAGCTGCCTGTAAGGTCCAGTTTAAAATCAATACTCTCTTGAATAATCCTGACAAGCATTTTCTGCAGGCCGAGGATAAGCTCATTAATATTAATGGGCTTTACTTCAACAGCCTGTTTCCTGCTGAAGACAAGCAGCCTTTTGGTGAGATCCGTAGCCCTGTCGGCGGCAATGAGCACCTCGTTCATCTGGTCTCTTGAACGACTGCCGACTTCAAGGCCGTCAAACACCATCGAACCATACCCCATGATTACATTGAGGATATTATTGAAATCATGAGCAATTCCTCCTGCCAGTGTGCCGACAGCCTCCATTTTCTGGGCGTGACGGAGCTGGGCTTCCAGATGCTTGAGCTGGGTGATGTCGATTCCCATGCCGATGCAGCAGGGCTCTCCGTCCAGGACAAAGAGGATGCCAGAAAAATATTGCGGGGTCCGTCGCCCATCCTTTGAGATAAAAGTCCCTTCAACGTTTGTGGCGCCCGTCTCGAACACTTTTCCGATACTCTTCTTGATCAATGTTCGATCGTCTCCGGTGAAGAAGTCCAGGGGACTCATGGCTGCGATCTCTTCCGCCGAGTACCCCGAGACCGTCTCGAAGGCGCGGTTCCAGCGCAGGAATCGTCCCGTGTGGTCGAACAGGTAGAAGATACCGGGGAGGCTGTCGAGCATCGCCTCGGAAAAGGACTTCTCCTTGCTGATCTGTTCCTCAGCTTGTTTGCGCTCAGTGATGTCCCTTCCATAGACGTTTATATCTTGGGTGCTCTTACTACATGCCATAATTAACGAAAATATAGTGTCTCCGCATTCAACCTCTACTTCTTTGCTCACACCTAAGCCGCAAACATCCATAACACTGTTTGCTATTTCGGCAGGCACTTTCTGGCCGAGTTCGCTGTTCCAAAGCTTTCTCAACGGCAAACTGGCCGAGTTCGCATAGAGAATAGCGCCATCAAATGAAAATCTCATCACAGGGGACGGATTCTCTTCAGGGAATCTTGCCAGACTCGTGATCGCCTCTTTGGCCTTCTCTCGCTCCTCCAGTATCTTCATGGGATTGACAACCCAATAAAGAATCAGAAACGATGCCATAACACATAATATCAGGGTATCCGTCAGATCTATGAGGAGAGGGGGCATCCATGTTTCGATACGTATAAATCTAAAGATCGTCATAATGAGCAGTTCGGTGCACCCAATGGACGCCAGCAACTTTAGACCGATGCGGAAATACGCGTTAATCGATTTCTCAGGCATACTCTTTACCCACCTTTATCCAGTAGAGCCAATCAATAGCCATGAGCGGAACCGAAGCTTTGGCTTTTCTCAGTACAAAGATTCAAGAGAAACCAGCCGGTTGATAAGCAGCGTGTGATTTCCTCATCGTCGACGATCAGTACTTTCCACTCATCGATCAAGAACCTCCCTCAACTTTATCAAAAGGTCTTTCGGCTGGAAAGGCTTGCGAATTATGTCAAAACTGTTCTCTGTCAATTCGTTGGCCTTGATGATATACAAGGTATACCCTCTCGTAAAGAGTACCTTTATCCGGGGATTGACTCTTCTGATCGCCTCACGGACCTCTTTCCCGTTTTTCTTGGGCCTATTCCCAAAAACGCCTGCCCGCAATGCTTTAAGAGTACGGGATGAGGTCGGGACAAGAAGGAGACGCTCGTGAGCTTCACAACGCTCTCGACGTATTCTGCTTTCGGAAGGACCCGGTCTGCCCTGATAATAATTTCCTGCCCGTCTATTTCAAAGACGCCGTAGACGCGGTCGGCCAGCAGCGCAACGTGCAGTTTCGGCGTCTGTGAGATGATCACCTGATAATCCAGACCGATCTTCCTCTTGGGAAGCCCGGAGTGATTCCGCATGTAGACAACAGGGATGATTCAACCTCGGGCATAGATTATGCTGCGTATGATGGGGGGTGCTTTAGGTAGGAGGGTGACTTCGACGGTGCGGTGGACTTATTCGACCGAGGAAAGAATCAATTGCAAACCTTTGCCTATAAAGGGCAAAAGGACGTTGTTTTTGGGGATTATTCATGATCAAATTGCCTCAACTAACTGTATACAATAATGATTATTTGTCAATACAAGGCACTTTATTAAAAAAGAGCAGCTGTTGAAACGAGAAAATATTTTAAAGGTGTACATACACTTTATCCACCGCTGTAATAAATGCAGAAGCCGCATAAGCTCCTTCATGCAAGATGTTTTATATAGGCATCTACCTGATGGTACAACATGCTATAATAACAGGCGCATAAACACTTCGAATTACAATCTACCCCCAAACAATACCCCCCAAAGTTTCCGACTTCAAGAGATACAGTTGATAAAACAACCAGTCAATTCAAGCTGTTAATGCAACTCAAGTTCATAGGCCGTTGTCGGAGAGCCATATAGGACGAATAAGAGCAGTGGATCGAGCACTTTTCGCTTTAACCATTCAAAAGGTAATATCTTCAAAATTACGATTTATAGTCCTGGGTGGAAAATCAATGAATTCCGCAGGATTTGGCGATTATATTTAAACCTTATTTTAAACCGATTCACCAAGGGTTTCCACTGCCTGTTCTATCCGCTCCGACCAGAACGAGGCGTTGAGGCGGAAGCAGTTTCTGTACTTATCCCCCAGTGTGAAAATAGTTCCCGGCGCTACGCTGATTCCTTTTTGCAGTGCGGCCTCGTAGAGCTTGAAGGAATCATACCCTTCCGGCATCTCGACCCACAGGATATAACCCCCTTCAGGACGGGTTACATGCGTTCCCGGGGGGAAGTAGCGGGTGACCGCATCCCGCATCCGGGCAGTCTGCCGTGCATAGGTCCGGCGAAGCGACCGCAGGTGAGCATCATATCCGCCATTGGCGAGAAATTCGGCCAGGGCGAGCTGCGTCGGCGAAGCGGTGGCGATGTTGAAAAGCGCCTTGAGCTGCTCTATTTTCCGCTGGAACCTGCCGGGAACTATCCAGCCGACACGGTACCCCGGCGCCAGGGTCTTGGAGAAAGAGGAACAATAAAGGACCAGCCCTTTCTGGTCAAAGGCCTTGGTTGAGACCGGGCGGTCAGGGGCGAAGGCCAGATCGCCATAGACATCATCCTCGATCAGAGGAATATCGTGTTTGGCCAGAAGCTCGACCAGTTCCTGTTTCTTCCCGTCCGGCATGAGACTCCCGAGCGGGTTGTTGAAGTTGGCAATGGTGATGCAAGCATTGACCGTATTGTGCCTGATGACGTAGCCGAGAACGTCCAGGTTCATTCCCTCACCCGGTTTGGAGGGGATTTCGATAATCTTGAGCCCCATCCACTGCATGAATTTGAGGAAGGTGGAGTATACGGGCGAGGCGATGGCCACGGTGTCACCCGCACGGCAGACGGCCTGAAGCGCCAGGGAAACCGCCTCCACGCACCCCGAGGTGATGACGATGTCGTCAGGCGTGAGAGAACAGCCGGAATTGAGTGAACGCCTGGCAATCTGCATGCGGAGCCGCTGGACACCCTGGGGTGCCGCATAGGAGACACTCTGCACCCGGAATCGCCTTATTTCAGCGGCAAGCATCCTGTTCAATTTGTCTATCGGCAACAGGTCCGGATTCGGTATGCATTTCCCGATCGGGAGAAGGCCCGGTTTGGCTATTTTCTCCATAACCTCCAGCGCGGTATCCCCGAGGATCACACTGCTCGGCGCAATTTCCGCCATTGTCACTTGAGTCTCCGGTCTCGATTCCGGCTCGGGATAAACAGATCGGACATAATATCCCGACTGGGGACGCACCTCTATCGTTCCCACCTTTTCCAGCTCCGCGTAAGCCCCGATCACTGTATTAATACTTATGCGCATCTGCCGGCTCAATGACCGCACTGAAGGTATCCGTTCGCCGGGTCGATAGGTCCCCTTCTCAATCATCTCGCCAATTCGTAACGAGACATCTGCATAAAGCGGCGTCTTTCCCGGTTTGTTCAGTTCATTGGTTTTCATGGCAATGAATATATACCCGTCCGACATCCAAAGCAAATACAGTTTGCGCAATAATTCATGGTTACAGTTTCAGTAACCGGCAACTGTAATCAACACAAAACCGACGCATTGCATCTTTTTGTTTTTATTGAACAATCGTATAGTCGGCAGACAGGTAATCCGCACAAATCAAAAAGGGAGGCACAAAATGTTAAAAAAAACGATCGGTTTCATCGGTGGCGGCCGCATCACGAGGATAATTCTGAACGGCCTGAGACGCGCCGGACAAATGCCCGAAAGGGTGGTGGTGAGTGATACAAACGGGGCGGAGTTGAATGCTTTAAAAGCGGATTTTCCGAATATCGCTATCGCGCTGAACGACAACAGAAGCGCCGCGGCAAACGATCTTGTCTTTGCGGCGCTGCACCCTCCGGTATTCAAGGAAATTTTCGGTCAGATCGCCTCCTCACTGAAGCCCGACGCGGTGCTGATTTCGCTGGCCCCCAAACTTACATTCGCGACATTGGCCGAAGGGCTGGGTGGTTTCCAACGCATAGTCCGGATGAATCCCAATGCCCCGTCAATTGTCAATAGCGGACACAACCCGGTGGCATTCGCCCCGGTGTTTACCCCATCCGAAAAGGGGGAGATGAAGGGCATTTTTCAGCTCCTTGGCGCCTGTCCGGAAGTCCCGGAAGAACAGATAGAGGCATACGCTGTCCTCACGGCCATGGGGCCGACCTATCTCTGGTTTCAGCTCTATGAGCTGGCCGATCTGGGGAAATCCTTCGGGTTGACGACAGAGGCTGTTGAATCGGGGATCGCCAACATGGTCAGGGGGGCGGTCTCGACCATGTTTGAATCCGGCCTCTCCCCGATGCAAGTGATGGACCTGGTGCCGACGAAGCCATTGGGTGAAGAGGAGGAAAACATCAAAAACATCTACCGGACAAAACTTTCGGCAATGTACGCCAAACTGAAAGGTTAGAGAAGACATCCGCTTATTTTGGCTGCATGAAATTTCCCGAACTCCCTAGGTGGTTGCCCTTATGAACGTAAACTTCATCATCATCGCAGGCATGATGGTTCTTTCGATCGTCTCGGGAATGCTCGGCCTGGGGGTCGCCTTCGCGGCGATCCCCTTTCTGGGGCTCTTCCTCCCCGACCTGGTGCACCAGGTACAGCCCCTGAGTCTCTTGCTGAACGGTGTAACGGCGCTCTTCGCTATGTTCGGATTCGCCAAGAGTGGCAACATCGTCTGGAAAAAGGCTTTCATCCTGGCAATTATCACGACCGTTGCCGCACCCATTGGATCCTTGCTGGCGCAGTTCATTAACCAGACCGCCATTTGGTTCGTCTATTTTGCGGCAGTCGTATATCTCGCCTATCGGCTCTTCCGTCCTATCCAGGAGAAACCCATCGGTAGTGAAAACTTCCGCCTTGCCCTCGCGTTGGCATTTCCCATCGCGGTGTTGAGCGGTTTTCTCGGCGTGGGGCCCGGCTTTCTTCTCATGCCGACCCTCATGATCGCCGGGTTCAATGCGAAAAAAGCCGCCGGGATCAACGCCTTTGCTGTTACGCCGCCGTCATTCTCGGCGCTTCAGCCGCACTATGCAACCGCACGGTTCGATCCATTCCTGACGACGGCACTACTTGTCGTAGGCGCCGCAGGATCGTTCTTCGGCGCCAGGGTAACGAGCCTCTACATGCCGAGCACCCGCATCAAGCAGTTGTTCGGTATCCTGATCATAATCGTCACGCTCTATAAGATATACACGATACTCGGCTGAGGAGAAACTGGCAAAGGAGTTGTATAATGAAAATCGAAATTCTCGGTATTACTGCAAGAAAGGTACTTGCTTCCCTGCATCCTGCAATTCAATACGCGCTGCTTTCCTTAAACGTTCCCTTATCCATATAGTTAATGGCGTGCCGGCCATTTTAGCAGCCTGCTGAAAAGCTTCTTTTTCTTCTGGGTCAAGTCTCAACAGAATAGCTTCAGATTTAAT
>JBGQDJ010000133.1:0-7165 GCA_041495805.1 Geobacteraceae bacterium | reverse complement strand
GAGCCTGCGTTCCGGCCTTATTACCGGCCTGGAGGCGCTGCTTCGCTGGCAAAGTCCCGAGCTGGGGATGGTTTCTCCGCTAAGCTTCATCCCCCTGGCGGAGGACACCGGCCTGATCGGCCCGATCGGGGAGTGGGTGCTGAGAACCGCATGCGCGCAGAACAGGACCTGGCAGGAGAGCGGCCTCTCCCCCTTGAGGGTTGCGGTCAATGTCTCTGACCGCCAGTTCAAACAGGCAAATCTCGTAGAGGTCATCAGCCGGGTCTTGCGGGAAACCGGCCTGGATCCGCACTACCTGGAGCTTGAGATCAGCGAGCGCGCGGTTGTCCATACCTTGGACAAGATGATAACTGATTTGAACGGACTGAAGGCGATGGGGATCCATCTGGCAATGGACAATTTCGGCAGCGGCTATGCCAGCCTTCATTATCTGAAGAAGTTTTCCTTTGACAAGCTGAAAATAGACTGCTCATTCATAAGAGACATTACGAGCAACCCCGACAGCTACGCCATCACCAGGGCAGTCATCGCCATGGCGCACTCCCTCCACCTGAAGGTTATAGCCGAAGGGGTGGAAACGGAGGGACAGATGTGCTGTCTACGCGACCATGGCTGCGACGAGATGCAGGGGTACTACTTCAGCAGGCCTGGTCCCGTCGCTGAGTTGACCGACCTGCTTCGCAGTGGTGGCTGCCTCAAATTCGAGGCGGATGGTGCATCCTCCCCGGAGAAAAGCATTCTTGTGGTGGATGACGAGAAAAATGCAGTCAGTGCAATAGAGCGCAATCTTACTCTTGACGGCTACCGTGTCCTTACCGCCGGCAGCGCCATGGAGGGGTTTGAACTGCTTGCGACCAATCGGGTTGCGGTCGTTGTTTCCGATCAGTGGATGCCCGATATGAACGGGAACGAATTCCTGAGCAGGGTCAGGGAAATGCACCCCGAAACGGTTCGCATACTGATAACCGGGCGAGGGGACCTGGAGTCCGTAACCGATGCAATCAACAATGGCGCCATCTTCAAATTCCTCGTCAAGCCGTGGAACGACGACTTCCTCCGCGACACGGTCGGGGAGGCGTTGAGGCATTACGGATCGTTGCAACACATTGAGTAGCCTTACCCGCCGTTAACGGTGTTGACAGAATATCGTAGCTAGCCGCGGCTGCGGGATCCATTCTGCAGCGATCAGGGTAACAAGTTCATTAACAAGCTACGCATACTGACTAAGAGCTTGTCCGAAATAAGGTTGCGAGAGATCGCGCCCGGATTTATGCTGGATTTGGCCGGGCTGATTGAGCAAAACCGCAGGCGTAGCTTGCTACGTCGAGGATTTTGCGATTGAAGAGCGGTCAAAGACGGCGTGAAGACGGGATGCGAGCCTGGAATGTTTATTTGCGGACAAGCTCTAAGTGTTGTTGAGACGGAGCAAAGAATGAAAGATAAAAAAGTCAATCAAACTGATTCCACCGCCGACTTGCGCCGGCTTGCGGAAGAGCGGCTAGGGGTGCGCGGAATCTCAATACCCCCTGCCGGAACGGAGGAAGAGTCGCAACGCCTCATCCACGAATTGCAGGTGCATCAGATCGAGCTGGAGATGCAAAATGAGGATCTCCGCAAGGCCAGGGATGAAAGGGAGACGGTGCTGGAAAAGTACACAGACCTCTACGATTTTGCCCCGGTGAGCTACTTCACCCTCGACCGTGCGGGAACCATTCGAAGCGTTAACTTCACCGGAGCCGGCCTCATCGGGATCAATCGCTCCCAACTGAACGGCCAGTGCTTCAGGCTTTTCGTCCCTGCTAGGGCCCGTCCAGCCTTCGCTGACTTCCTTGAAAAGGTCTTTGCGAGCCCTATCAGAGAGGCGTGCGAGTTGGAACTCCTGGCAGAGGGGAATTCACCGCGCTTCGTGAAGATCGATGCAGTGGCCGACGCTTCAGGAGAGGAGTGCCGCATTGCCTTGATTGATTTCACCGAGCGCAAACAGAAGGAAGAGGAACTGTTGAAAAGCGAAGAGCGTTACCGTTCGCTGGTTGAAGCCACGTCCCAGATAGTCTGGACAACGAATGCGGCAGGCGAGGCGATTGATGATCTCACTTCGATGCAGGCGTTCAGCGGACGGAGCAGGGAAGAGGTGATGGGATTGGGATGGAGCAACGCCATCCATCCCGATGATATTGAGCGAGCCGTGGCGATCTGGAGGCATTCCGTTGAAACAGGCTATACCTTTAATGCCGAGTTCCGAATGCTGCGGCATGACGGGAAGTACCGATGCTTATCTGCCCGCGGGATCCCGGTGAAGGGAAATGAAGGCAACATCCGGGAATGGGTAGGTACCTGCACGGACATCACCGAGTTAAATGATTCAGCAAAAAAACTCAGTGATTCGGAAACGCGCTATCGGCGGCTTTTCGAGTCGGCCAAGGAAGGGATCCTGATTCTTGATGCCGAGACGGGCAAGGTGCTTGATGTCAATCCATTTCTTTTGCAGTTACTCGGTTATTCTTTCGCCGCATTATACGGGCAGTATATCTGGGGACTCGGTGTATTCAAGGCCATTGCCGCATCCAGGGAGGCTTTCAAGACCCTGCAAAATAACGAATACATCCGTTATGAAGATTTGCCGCTGGAAACCATTGATGGGCGGTCCATCGCCGTGGAGTTTATCAGCAATGTTTATCAGGTGGAACACAGCAAGGTGATCCAGTGCATTATCCGCGACATTACCGAGCACAGAAAGCTGGAGGAACAACTGCGCCAGGCCCAGAAGATGGAATCGATCGGCACCTTTGCCGGAGGCATCGCCCATGACTTCAATAATATCCTTACGGCGATAGTTGGTTACGGATACGTTGCTCATATGAATATGGGGCCGGATGATCCTCATAGGGAGAATATCGAACATATGCTTGAGGGGGCCGACCGGGCGACGCAACTTACAAAAGACCTGCTTATATTCAGCAGAAAACAGGTGAGTGAGCGAAGGCCGGTTGACCTGAACGAGATAGTCAGGAAAGTGGAAAAATTCCTGACGCGGGTCATCGGTGAGGATATCAGCTGCATCATAACGCTACATGCCGATCCGCTGGTTATCAATGCCGATGCGCACCAGCTTGAGCAGGTACTGATGAACCTTGCCACAAACGCAAGGGATGCCCTGGCGGGAGGTGGCGAACTCATGATCGGTACGGAACAGATAATCCTTGGAGATGACTTTGTCGCCAGGCACGGATACGGGAAGCCGGGAGGGTACGCGCTAATGACCGTATCGGATACGGGTGAAGGAATGGATGATGAAACCCGGCGGAAGATATTCGATCCTTTTTTTACCACCAAAGAGGTGGGGAAGGGTACTGGGCTGGGGCTGGCGGTCGTGTACGGTATAATGAAACAGCATGAGGGATTTATCAATGTCTACAGCGAGCCCGGCGCAGGCACGACATTCAGAATATACCTGCCGCTCATCTCGGCGGAATTAGGTGAACTGGAAAAAGAGCAGGAAGAGGAAATCCACGCCCGGGGCACGGAAACGATACTCCTGGCCGAAGACGACGAATCCGTGCGGGGACTTATCAGTATAGTACTGAAACAGCAAGGCTACACGGTCATAGAGGCGGTTGACGGCGCGGATGCGGTGAAGAAATTTATGGAAAACAGGGAGACCATTCAACTGTTCATTTCCGACATCATAATGCCGAACATGAACGGCCAGGAGGCATATGATGCGATGGCTGCATTCCGGCCCGAGATGAAGGTGATCTTTGTGAGCGGATACGCGCCTGACTTTGTCCGGCAGAAGTTGTCTTTCGAAAACAGCGTAACGCTGATATCCAAGCCGATATCGCCACATGCCCTGATAAAGAATGTAAGGAACGTTCTGGATGAAAAGGATGAACAGGTCCCTGTCAAATAAAAGGCAAGTCACCTTTACCGCGTGCCGCCGACTCAGTCCCCGGCATTCTTGACATGAGTTAATTATATGATATAGGCACTTGTGACTATCTGCTCTCATTTCCAAGTATCCTCCCATACCAAACAAGGGGTGATAAGCCTGTGAACATGCAACCCTCCGGCACGGTTCTGGTTGTCGACGATTCACCGTTAATCTGCAAAACGGTTTGCCAGGTCTTCGAGCCGTCAGGCTATAACGTCCTTGCTGCCATGGGGGGGAAAGAGGCGTTGCAAATCCTTGCCGACCAGGGGGAGAGGGTCGATGTAGTGATTACGGACGTCATAATGCCGGCAATCGACGGGGTCGAGCTCTTGGGTAAGATCCATGAACTGTATCCCGACCTGCCGGTAATCCTCATGACCGCATACTCCAATATCGACATCGTGATCACCGCCATCAAAAGGCGCGCTTTCGATCTTATCCTGAAGCCCGTAGACGCTACCCTGTTGCAGCAAGCGGTGGAAAAGGCGCTGAAGCAAAGGAACCTTCTCCATCTGGAAAAAAACTACCTGGAAACCCTCAAGCAGACCGTTCAGGCAAAGACCAGGGAACTCCATCTGAAGATGACGGAACTGGAGGAGGCCAGAACAACCCAGGTTGTCGAGCATGAAGAGCTGAAAATTCTCTTCCACAAGGTACAGGATATCAAGGATGAATGGGAGCGGACCATGGACTGCATCGGCGATATGGTGCTTCTCGTCGATCCGGTGGGGAAGATACGCCGTTGCAACCAGGCGCTCCGTCTTTTTGTAGGCAAAGGGTATATGGAAATTCTCGGAACCGAATGGAAAGAACTTTTTCTCAACCATTCCTTAACCTGCGGGACAACCTTTACCAGCGGGACCGAACTCCATCACCTCCCGAGCGGCCGCTGGTTCATCTTTACCGAATATCCCTTTACCGACCGAACGGAAAACAAAACCCGCGGCACCGTCATCACACTCCATGATACAACGGAGCTGAAGATAACCATGGACGCCCTGGGAAATGCCTACAAAGAGCTTCAGACCAGCCAGGCCCAGGTTCTTCATAGCGAGAAGATGGCCTCCATCGGCCAGCTGGCCGCGGGTGTCGCCCACGAAATAAATAATCCCATCGGCTTTGTTTCGAGCAACCTCGGCACCCTCGGCAAATACCTGGAGCGTCTCACAGGTTTTATGGCTTCCCAGGAACGGATCGTCGAGCATGCCGCAACCCCCGAAGCGCGACAGGAACTGGCCGCGCTTCGCCGGGAGCTGAAGATCGACAGGATTGTCCCGGATTTGGACAAGCTGATCAGCGAATCGCTGGACGGGGCGAATCGTGTGCGTAAGATAGTAAAAGACCTGAACTCCTTTTCCCGGGTGGATCAGGGCAACAGCGAGGTTGCCGATCTTGTCGAGTGCCTGGAAAGCGCTGTCACAATAGTCTGGAACGAGTTGAAATACAAGGCCACCCTGAACAGGAATTACGGAAATATTCCGCCGCTGAACTGTTATCCCCAGCAGCTTAACCAGGTCTTTATGAACCTGCTCGTCAACGCCGGGCATTCAATAGAAAACCAGGGACTTATCACAATCACAACCTGGTCGGATAACGGTACGGCCAATGTTTCGATTGCCGACACCGGAAGCGGGATTGCGCCGGAGCACCTGACCCGGATATTCGAACCTTTCTTCACCACCAAGGAAGCAGGAAAGGGAACAGGTCTGGGGCTCAGCGTCAGTTACGACATTATCAAAAAGCATCACGGCGATATCACCGTGGAAAGCACGGTCGGTGCGGGGACGACATTTACCGTCCGGCTACCGCTCGAAAACCCGGAACTAGAGAATGGACGGGAAGAGGCGCGGGAGGAGATGATATGAATCATGGCATACTGCTTGTTGATGACGAGCCGAACGTAATCTCGGCGCTGGAGCGGGCGCTCCTGGATGAACCTTACACCATATACAGCGCCGAGAGCGGCGAGAAAGGGCTGGAACTGCTGAGCCGGACAAAGGTGAAGGTCATTGTTTCCGATGAACGGATGCCCGGCATGGGGGGGGCGGAGTTCCTCTCCAGGGTGAAGGAGTTGCATCCGCCGGTAGTGAGGATCATGCTGACGGGGCAGGCAAGCGTGGAATCCACCATGAAGGCTGTAAATAAGGGGGAAATCTATCGCTTTCTCATCAAGCCGTGGGATGATACGGAACTGATTCTCTCGCTGCGCAGCGCGGTGGAAAAATACGACATGGAAGAGGAGAATCGCAGGCTGCTGCGCACCGTCAAGAGGCAGTCCCAGGAGATCAAAATGCTGGAGAAGCGATTCCCGGGGATATCCGCCATGCACAAGGACGATTCCGGCACTTTCGTACTCCCCGACATCTCCGATGACGAGGTGGAAAAGATCATTGCCGAATGCTGCGAAGAATCCCAAGGGGAGGCAGAGGAAAATGCTCAAAAATAAGGTTTTGCCGGTCAAAAAGCCGATTCCGCAATTTGAACTTTCAAAAACAGTAAGAACGTTCCGGATTAAGAATACAATTAGGATCAGGTAACCCTGTCATGGAAACAACTGCTGCGCTTAATAAGCATACCGTTCTCGTCGTTGATGACGATAAACAGGTGCTGGGGTCGATTCTCCTGATACTCTGCGCCTCCGGTTATAAAGTCATAACAGGTGAAAACGCCGCAGACGCCCTGGGTAGAATGGAGAGAGAAGTGCCTGATATCGTGCTGACCGATATCAGGATGCCGGGTATGGACGGGATCGAACTCGCAGGCATAATTCATGACCGTTATCCGGAGATACCCATACTGATCATGACAGGTTATGCTGAAATGAACGTTACGGTTAATGCCTTAAAACGTGGCGCCTTTGATTTCATTATGAAGCCTCTTGACCCCGATTATCTCATTCATTCGATTGGCAAGGCAAAAAATTTCTGCGAAATGAAGGCCCTTGAAAAGAGCTATACGAAGTCACTGGAAAAGGAAGTGAGAAAAAAGACAAGTGAGCTGGTGGATCTGAACAGGGAGGTAATCCACAGACTTACCATGGTTGCCGAGTTCAGGGACTCGGACACCGGTCAGCATGTCGAGCGGATCGGGCTCTTTTCCGGGGAGCTCGCCGGGGAACTTGGAATGCCCTCTGAATTCGTTGAAAAAATTACACTTGCAAGTTCGCTCCATGACATAGGCAAGGTTGCGATAGCGGACAGTATCCTTCTGAAGCCGGGGCCCCTGATTAAAGAG
>JBGQDJ010000132.1:0-7260 GCA_041495805.1 Geobacteraceae bacterium | reverse complement strand
CTGACTTGGAGTAGATTTTATGAAACTGATTCTGATCCGCCATGCGGCAGCCATTATACGCGATGAAAACAGATATCTGACCACTGAAGGAAGGGTGTTATTTCGCAAGACAGCCCACACCATGCTGAAAAATGGATGTGACCCGAGTCTGATCCTCACCAGTTCATTAATCCGCGCTGTGCAGACCGCGGATATCCTCGCGGAATCTCTCTCCTACGTTGGACCGCTTATGGTGATGGATGAACTGAATGCAGGTCTAGACATGCCGGCCTTACGTAATATTTTGCATGATTTCCAGCCATTGCAAGAACTGGTGGTGGTTGGGCAAGAGCCGGATATGAGCAGCCTGACCGCCTTTCTCCTGTCGCTGCCGGGTGGATTTGACTTCAAAAGGGGCGCGGCGGTCAATTTGAAAATAAACCCCTTTGACCTGCAAGAGCCGGCTCTCTTTAAATGGATGGCTGTTGGGAAAAAACTGATAAAATCCCGTAAAGAGGCATTTGCGCATTATCCCCTTCCTGAGTGATGTTGACGACTCAAATACCTTCCACTGTTTTCTCCGGACCGTATGCTTGTGACCATTTCCTGATCTCATCCAGGCATCGTGTCGGGTAATCGATTACGATTTCGGCTTCACCTGCAAAAAGATAACCGGTGTTGGAGTCCAGGGTGATCGTTTCGCCTTCCGCAAGCCTTTGATCACCAAAATCAACGGCACGCCGGCTGAGATCGATCCTCAGGCCGCCGCACCCCGTAACACATCCCTTGCCAAGCTGACGCGCCACCACGGCGGCGTGGGAGGTGCGATTCCCGCGGGCCGTCAGCACACCGGCCGAGAGGGCAACGCCGGCAATATCGTCGGTTGTCATTTCTTCACGGACAAGCACCGCCGGACGGCCTTCCGCGGAAAACCGTCGGCTAGCGTCGATGTCAAGGGCGATGGGACCGATGGCTACACCTATTCCCGCCGGTTGACCCCGGCCCAACGGTTGGTTCCCTGCGGGCAACAAGCGCTCACGTTTAATCCCGTCAAGAGGAAGCCCAGCCAGGCGGGCAAGCGCCTCATCCTGATCAATCATTCCTTCATTCACCTGATCGACCGCGATTCGTAAAGCAGCCCACGGCGTCCTCTTGGCTGATCGAGCCTGGAGAAGATAGAGAACACCATCCTGTATGGTGAATTCGAACTCCTGGGCGTCGCGGAATTCCTGCTCGAGGGCGGAGCAGATGTTGCGCAGTTCCTGGAGTGTGCCGGGGAGAACCAGAGAAAGCCTTTCCGTGTCTAAAGAGGTAGTGCGCCCGGAAACCACATCTTCCCCCTGGCTGTTGAACAGGAAATCTAAATAGAGCCTTTTTTCGCCGCTATCGGGATCGCGGGTAAACCCCACCCCCGACCCCGAGGTGCCTCCGGCATTGCCGAAGACCATTTTCTGAATGGTGACCGCCGTGCAAAGCTCATCGCGTATGCCGTAGATGCGGCGGTAGTCAACGGCCCGTGATGAGTTCCACGAGGAAAAAACGGCCTGAACGCCAAGCTCAAGCTGCTCGTAAGGGTCCTGGGGGAAGGGAGATCCCGTGATGCCACTGAAGATCTGGAGGTAGGTTTGGGCTATTTCCTGCAGGCTCAGAAAGTCCAGTTCCTGAAAGCGTTCCAGACGTTCCCGGTCGAGCGTCTCACGCATCACCTCCTCGAAAGGTTGCGGATCGGCGCCATAGACCACTTCGGCAAAATTCTGGATCAGCCTCCGGTAAGAATCCCAGACCAGCCTGGGATTGCCGGTAATCCGCATGAGGCCATGCAGCGTAGAATCACAGAGACCGATATTCAACAGAGTGTCCATCATGCCGGGCATCGATACAGGCGCTCCGGAACGGACGGAAACGAGCAGGGGATTGCGCATATCGCCGAAACCCAACTTTGACACGGACTGGAGCCAGCGCATCTGCTCTTCCAGCAGGAAGGGAAGATTTTTTTTGTAATGTTCCGGGTCCTGGCGCCATATGCGGCAATGGGGGGTTCCCAGAACGAAAGCGGGGGGCACCGGGAGCCCGATACGAGCCATCTGCGCCAGGGAAAAGGCTTTAAACCCCAGGTTGTCCCGATCCCACTTTACACTGCCCATTGCATGGGGAGTGATTTTGAAAACTGAGTCTCGCTTCATCCCGTAAACCTAACTTTCCATGATCTGACCAAGAATCTGGTCACGCAGGATCATACCCGTATGCATCAGGGCATCGGCGGCGGATTCCAGGTTCTTTGCGCATTCGGCAATGGCGAATGCCTGCCGGTAATCCTCCGCGGCGGTGACAAGGGCCTTGCGCACCATCCGTTCCGTCGTATCACTCTGCCGCTCGATGGCGACAATGCGATGAATGGATTCGAGGAAATCGTGCATGTCATCGGGCGAGGAGCTACGCTGGATGCCCCGGGCGTTTTCTATGGCTTTCAGGTATTCCTGGGTCCCTTCGACGAGGAGTCGCGCCAGTGTGGCCAGGGGGATGCGGAGTTCTTCCCGCATGCTGTCCGTTGTCAGCAGCGTAAGATGGAAAGCAGCTTCCTCCAGTTCGTCCGTTATGTCGTCGGCTGCTTCGAGCAAGCGGCGTATCGCCTCCGCATGCGCGGACTGTTTGGCAAGTTCCCGTGCACGGATTACGAGTTCGTCCGCCCTGTGCTCCCACTCCTTGGCGCGCCGGCCGATCCGTTCAAAGCGGGAGAATGTCTCGGGTTGTGATGAGGTCAGGAGCCCGTCACGGATACTGGTTGCGATCTCCACCGCCAGCGCCGCATGATTGCTGGCAAGGTCCAGGATGTTCTGGCGGGCGTTATGGTAATACTTGTACAGCTCCACCCGCGCTTCGTCACGGATCAGCGCCATCGGCCGCTTTTCAAGGAGACCGTCGGCGCAGATCTTCAGTATGAAGCGCAGATACGAAACTGCTGCTTCCCCCCCCAAAAGCTCGCTGAGGGTGACGCCATAGGTCATCGTGCCTCCAGCAACGAACTGCAGGGCATCGAAGATCATCCGCTCGCCCCCCGACTTGAGAAACGCCATGTGCCCCACATTGTTATCCGCGGCCCAGGCTAGCAATGAAAGCGCATCCTGCTTCGCCACCAGAAGCTGCAGACGCTTGCGCGCCCGGTTCCAGTCGATCAGAAAGACCAGGCGGGAACCCAGTTGAGTCAGATATCCCTTGAGGTCTGTCTTGCTCCGCGCCGTATAGGTCCCCACACCTAGGTGATAGACCCCTCCCGCGAATGCCTGGTCCGTGCGTGAGTGGACATCTCCCCATTTGACCCGCCACTCGGTGAACATCCCCCGGAAAAAAAGGAGGCGGGATAGATGGTTGTCGGTATAGGTGACCGTTGCGCGCAATCCCTCAACATGCACTACCAGCACGTGTGCGTCTGTAGTGCCTATATCGTTCTGAATTACCAGCTTGCCGTCAATCCTGGTGGCGGTTGTGCCGAGGCCGGGGTGGTCGAATTTCAGGGCGCATGTGCGGTCGATCCCTTTCATGAAGGCGGCGACCAGCATACGGTCATCGGCATGCAAACCATAGGTCAGCGCACCATCGACATTATCGGTCGCGATCTCCGCCTGGAGGCCGTTCAGGGCCTTGTGCACGTCCATGATCAGGAGATGCGCGCTGTCATCGCCGGCCGGCTTTCCCGAAGTCAAAAGGGCGATGCATTCTCCGGTGATTGTGTTCGCCTCTCCATGCCACGGTTTGTCGCTTAACTTTTGCAGGCGCTTATTAAATTTGATTGCCTCGGATTCTTGTACCGCTTCGAGAGGCGCGATCATTGCCGTAATGTCATCACGCAGCGATGAGCAAAGTGCCCGCAATCCGGGGGTCGCGTAAGAATCGGCCCCACGTCTGACGGTCTCGGCCACAACATCATCAAAGGATGGGTCCATGATTCCGCATGCAATGCGTTCCGTGCGCAGGTCTGTGAAGGGGTGATCAGGAGAATCCGCATGGGATTTGGCCATCTGCAGGAGGGTCAAGCGGTATTTTGCGCGATCATTGGCAGCAAGCGCTTCATTCAGAAGGGCAGGCAAAAGAAGGCGACGCTCACCGAGAACGGCGATTATTCGTGCCTTTTCACTCATATCAATTCCTTCGACTATGCCCGCTATGCCGGTTGCTGAGTTTAACGTTCAGGTTCAAATGCGGCACGGGCATCTTTCGCGATAACTCCTGTTGCAAGAGAGCCATTCTCTTTAAAATCCTCAGACGCCCTATGGGCCCTGACAGAATAAAGTTTTATCAACCCATCCACAACTTTTGCCCTCTCGTCATCCGGCAAAGATTTTATTTTTTCTATTATTTCCTTGCTGAAGGCTCTCATAAGTCCTCCCCCCCTTTATATTTTCAAACCATCAACACCAGTCAACAATATATTAATATAAACAAACATGCCGTTTGCATTCCATCCAGATTCGGAAAACTTTTCTTTTCTAGAAGTATATAACAGATAATATCCTATTGCCACTTGAGTAATGTTACAATTTTAAATAGACGCAACTACAGACAGTTAAGCCCCATTTCCTGTGATTCTGCCCACATCGATGAAAAATTTGCACAATTATCAAATTGTTGTCACAAAACTGCATGATTTCTCAGCTACTATTCAATCAACAAAATAATTCAGGTTTGAATGAGGTGTATTATGAAAATTATGCCGAAAGGCGATTATTACCTCTGGTACTGCGACTGGTGCGATTCGCGCAACCTTACCCTCTGGACTCGGATAGAAAAGATGGAGGTGGTCTGCGCCGTCTGCTTTACCCTGCAACCGATCACAGATCCTGCTTAAATGGAAAAGAAGCCCTGTTAATTATTGTCGAACATCACGACAGGAACCTTCTTCTCCTTCTCGCGTTCCGGGAAAGCTCCGGTGGAACGCTTGCCGGTAAGGAGGGTCCATGGGGGTAATACGCCCGGCTCTCTGCACTGCGTTCATCTTTTTGATCATTCTGACCGGTCACCACGCCGGGGCATCTGAAGAGTCCCCTGCCATCAGCATCATCGCCCCAACTGAACTACTGGCAGCCCCCATTACGAAAACCGCCATCGACGACAGTGTCAGACTTTTGCGGCAGGGTTTTCCCTATAACCGCATATCCCTGAATAACCGCGCCGCTCAGATTCTGATCGTCCTGCCGCGGTTCATCCCCCGTCTCGATGGACTCCCCCGCTTTGCACGGGGACAACCCCCCGGCTATCTTGCCTATCCGGACCACGACTACGAATGGCGTTCAGACTGGAAGAACGGGCGGATAACCTTGACGCTCCGGGTCCGCTCGCCCCGGGGGGTGAGCTTCGCGCTCTACGGACTCCTCCAGGAAAAGCTCAGGTTTAGGTTTTATCACCCGAAACGGACCCTCATTCCTCGCTATGAGGAGTGGCCCCTACCGGCGCATTTCCGCTTTCAGGCCACGCCGCGTTTCGACAAGAAGGGTTTTCACCTCCATACCCTCCATCCCACTGAACTCGCCGAACAGTTCAATGACCCCGGCTATCCCGGCTCCCTGGCCGAGGTCAAGGAATATGTGGACTGGCTGGTCCGCAACCAGCAGAACGTGTTGCAGTTTTTTCTCTTGAGAGGGGTGGACCGCAAGCAGTGGATAGCCCATGCCCATGAGATCGTGGCTTATGCCCACAAAAGGGGTATAATGGCTGGCGTCGAGATCTCCCTCTCCATGCTCCAGCAGCAGGCATTCCAGTCAATAAAGCTGTTGCGCCCTTATCCTTCCTATGATGACCAGATCGACCGGACTCTCTCCTGGCTCTTCCAGGCGAAATGGGACTTCGTCACCGTCGAACCGGCCATGGGGGAGTATCTACCCAATCTGGCCCGATCCCTGCCAGAAACCATGGATTATCTCCTGAAGGAGATAGCGGGACGCTATCACGCCAAACCTCTTGTGGCGACCCACGTCATCAGGGAGAGAGGGGAACGAGACGCGGACAATGCCGGCCTGCTGCCGGTGGGGGAGCTGATGGGGGAAGACGCCCATTATAGTACGAAGGCCGGCATGCTCCTGCACAGCGTCATGTCTTACTCGGTGAGCGAGCCGAAGGCGCCGGTCTACGGCAATCTAAACCAGTGCTTCGTGCTGGAAAGGGGAAAGAGGGAGAGAAGCCGACGCGAGGTCTGGTACTGGCCCGAGTCCGCCTACTGGGTCGCCTTCGACAATTCGGTCCCCCTTTTCCTCCTCACCTATCTCGACGCCAGGTGGCGCGACATGGAGAGCATGGAGCGTATAGGGGTGGTCAACCACCTCACCTTCAGTTCAGGATGGGAATGGGGATACTGGCTGATTGACTGGAGCATTGCGCGCTGGTCGTGGAGTTACCGCAACAACGGCAAAACCGTCCCGAGCGGGCCGCTCGCCCCCCTGCACGATCTCTTACCCGACCGGCGTATGGATCGCCTGTGGGGGGAGGCGCTCGCCCTGTAGAACAAGTACCTGAAGGAGAAAGAACTCCTCCGCCTGATGGCCGCTCCTACCCCCTTTTCCGAGTCTCCACGCCCGTTACGCCGACCCTTTCAGCCCGAACCGGACTTTACTTTATCTTATCTTCTCCACGAAGCGCCCACGGCCTACGTGGAGCGCCTTCTCCATGGGCCGGTGGCGGCCCTCGATGAGTATGCGGACAAAATGGAGAGTATTGTCAGGGAGATGGAGGCGAAACCCTCACACTTGACCAACGCGGGAAAGGGAGAAACGGCCGAGTTGCGGTTGCTGTCAGCCGAGCTTTCCAGAAGTCTGGAGGTCACCGCCCTGCGCGCGCGCCACCGGTCGCTGACTTTGAGGGCGCTCATGGCGAAGAGGGCCGAGCCCCCTGCCGGCTCAGGCAACCCAGAAGAGCTCCTCGCCGCAGCCGCGGCAATCCGCAACCGGGCAATGGGTCTGGTCCGCCTCCAGGAGGCGATCTATCGTTATCCGGTCAGCCGGATCGCACGGGAAAGGCGAAGCCTTACCGCCTATCCGTTCGGCTATCTCTATCCGGTCAGCAACCTTATCTTCTGGCAGCGGGAGGAAGAACAGCTGCGGCTGGAACGCTTCGATCCGTTTTTCATGAACATATGGGATTTCAACCGGACGCTGGGGCTTTCCAGCCTTTTATTCTGAAGGGGGGGGGCAGGTGCTGCATTCGTTTTCTACCGATAAATCCTCTGCCCGCGCATCATGAACCAGTATCGCGACAGCAGATCTGATAGCGATAAAACCGGGCGCATTTCGTCCT
>JBGQDJ010000131.1:0-7265 GCA_041495805.1 Geobacteraceae bacterium | reverse complement strand
CACATTAATTACAACGACCCCAATTTTACGTTGACCAAATTCACCGAGCAAATGGCAAGAAGTCAGAGTTTCATGCGCTGGAGCGGTGAACAGATAGATGCGTGCACGTACTCTATTCCGCTTAGAGTGCATTTTTTTGCGAGGGGAGATACCTTCCCCTGGGATCCTGTCGAAAGCATCGCCGGAGATTATGAACGGTATTGCACCATAAACAGGAAAGGAAAATTCGTAAAGCAGAATAATAACAACTATATCTGCAGCGACGTAGAAGGGTACGAATTATTTTCGGTGACTCTAGACAGTCGGCCCGAGGAAGAATTTTTCCTAAAGACGACAGGCAAATTTTATCGGAACGGTAATATTTTCGTGAGAACGACTCAGATGACTGAGTTAGGTATCATGAAAGATGATGCCCGCTTTATTGAGGAGGCCTTGATAGAACCGCATGTAGTCGACGAAAGTGGATACTATGAAAACGAAGAACTCGCAAGGTACAATCTCGTCAGGGACTCTTCTCTATCGTGCAATACAAAGCGTGAGCATTTAAAGTATTCGGTGAATGTTGCACAATCATCCTTGATCGGAAACAGGTATATGGTCAGCATGGGGTCATTACCGAACTCCATTCCCTTCAGCGGGGACAAATATCTTTTCAGGCCCGATATCGTTGTGAAGAAACGAGTCTTCGCCGAATTCTATCCCCGAGCAGCGACCTTCAATGATAGAAGCATTGAATTCAAGGTATTAACTGTTCACTTGGGGACCGAGCGCGGCATTGCAGAAGTTGAGATCAGGAACAAGACCAATAATTATATAGATTTGAAAGCGTTGTCTCTCCACTTCGGCGAATGGGTGTTCAGTCCTTCTTTAGTGGAAGAAGTGCAACCAACAAAAACCTCATCATTAAGAAATTTCGAGAAAATAGTTCTGCCGCCAAAAACTCTGACAAAATGTAAATTTACATTTTTGGGAGGATTTCAACAGCTTAAAGGAGGAATATACGACGACCTCAATCGCATAGTGATTGACAAAAAGTCGGCAGAAAATACATCAATTGAGCTTGGCCTATCGGCAAAGCTTGATGTAGGGGGCAAGCAGTCGACCTTTTTTAAAACAAACCTATACACCCTTGCGAATGTTTTAATAAATCCACAATAGATTTTGATTACGATTACGAGATACGGCGAGACAGTTCATCTGTGCTTTGTCCACTCCATATAAAAATAAGCAAAGCCAACAGCTTCGTTTTTTAAGGACGTAGTAATTTTTCTGTTTTGCTAACTTCTAGCCGAATGGCCTGGGGATGTTGAGAGGACGTGCATTTTTTACGGTTGCAGATCCGTTTAGAACTATATAGTACCTTTATTTTTCGCTACCGGTAAATGCCCTTGCCGGGGCACCGTGCTCGGGGCTTTCCCGCGCAGTCACATGAAGTGATTCCCGGTGCAACATATGCTTGCTTGAATGGGCTCTACGGCATTCTTCGCAAACAGGTCCTCGATTTTGCCGAACGGTAACGCCTTGTCTCGGTCGCCGGAGGTCGGGGCTTTCCCACTCCGCCACGATTCGTGGTACTTGGTTCAGCTTACAATCGTGCGTGGGGGAGGTTCCTTTTCCCCGCATCGGTTGGGTGATTTCCGGCTCACCAATCCCTTGGGAATCATTTACAATCGGAAAATGCCCTTGCCAGGGAGCAGGAATCGAGGCCAAAAGGAGTGGGGCATGAATAGAATTCTGATATCTTCGGCAGCGATTCTCTCTTGTTGCATTTCAGGTTGTTCCGGAGTAAGGCAAACTGTACAAGACACCCAAACAGCTACGATCATCGCTTCCGCCGGAGGGGTTCCAGGGGCAGCTGTGGTGGGAATCGCGGCGGATGCAGTAGATTTGGGGATAATATTAACCAACTTTTTCAAGGACATTAACAAACCGAAGGTGAAAAAATATCTCCAAAGCTGAATGAGGTATTTTCAAAAATAAATATAGCCAACGAATATGACAAAAACCGTCAATTCGTTCGACGAAGTGATTATGCTACATTGTTGGAAAATGGCGAGAAGAAGAAAGTATTAGTAAAAGACATCCCGAGGAACATTTTAAACCAAAAATCAGCCCTTGAACGTGCTATGATCAGCATAACAATGGGATATTTGGCAGATGAAGACGCAAACCTTCTCAATCATAATCTGGAAATATGGAAAAATGGAGGATTATTGGTTATCGAATATCATGGTTATTATCATACGTTCCGTCATGAGGCTGAAACGGCAAATGCCCTCCGTAAGGGGCCTGAAGGTGGCATGGTTATCGCCGTATCCGATAAAAATGAACCTTTTGAGATAATGCTCCCGGATGAGTGGGCGGCCAGAAAATCCGAATTCCTGCAGACCAATGCCAGACCAAAAATTTCATCCGATCAATAAATGAACAGAACTCCCTAAAACGGGCACCAAAAATCTGTTTCCGAAATTGCGAACCAATTGTTATTGCTTTGACATCAGTAACATTACGGGGGATTGGACGATGGGAAATAACTCAATAGTAAGCAATTCTGAAATCGGGGCAGCAATCAGGCATCGCAGACAGCAGTTGCTGTTGTCGCCGTCGCAGTTAGGCAAATTACTGGGCATTTCCCGTCAGCAAGTTCAGCGTTATGAAGATGGTACAAACAGCCTGCAGGTAGAGAAACTTCAGGAAATAGCCCATGCCCTCTCAGTGCCGATATGTTACTTTTTCATATACGGGGCCACTCACAAAGGGGCATTTCCGACTCAATGCAATGTAGTGCGGATTGCCGCTCGTCAAGGGAAAATAGACAACTCTCCAGCGTTGTGCGTCGAGTCTCAATACATGCAAAACCATATCCTTTTGATAGATGATGACGAACAGGTGGTAAATATTACAAAATTGTTCCTTGAATGCGAAGGCTACAGGAATATTAGAACAATCCTGGACAGCCGAACGGTGATTCCATATCTGAAGGAAAATGAAGTGTCGCTCATCGTGTTGGATCTGATGATGCCGCATATCATGGGAAATGATCTGCTACGAACTATCAATAATGATTTCCACCATATCCCGGTAATTGTAATGACCGCCGTCAATGATCTGGAGATTGCGGAAGAATGCAAAATGCTGGGTGCAAAGGAATATCTCGTTAAACCTGTTTCCCCTGAACGGTTTCTTCATGCTGTCGATAATGCAATATCTCCGATTACATAATCTTTGTCTTGAGAATAGTGGTTTTAATAAATTATTTTTCAAATTGTTTCCTTGTCGTAACATTGCCCCAATTCAACTCTTCGATAATTCCCTTAATCATTTCAATTAAATATGCCCCATTGACACGCTATACGTGCTTATTGACACGTGAAACATGCATTTACTGTTGATTTTAATCATGATATTTATCTTATGCTCCGCATCTATTTCCGATTAAGGATATCGGGCAGACCTGAATGTTGGTAGATGAGGGGCTAAAATTCGCACAATAAAACTCCTGTTCGCGTGTAGATACAAATTAACGTTATTAGTGAATCCGATTTTCTGTTAGTGATCAGCCAGTTACCTTAGTTTTGTTTTTTATGCAATGAATCAACGGTTGTAAAACCGTTACTGGGAGGGACGATATGAACGTGATCGGCCGTGGGCGGTTGAACGCCCTGTTTTTCATTCTCCTGCTTCTTACCTTCACCCCGCTTACTTCTGTCCCTGCATCACCAATTCCAGACCAGTACAGAACAAACATCCTTGCCACAATCGCCACCCTTCCGGTCCCCTTTGTCGAAAACAGAGGCACGGTTTCAGGGGGCTCAATCAGCTATGCGGCGCAAACCTTAGGCGGCTCTCTTTTCGTTTCCTCCGACGGAAGCCTGACTTATGCGCTAATAAAACCCGGCGGCGGCTGGGCGCTCCGCGAACGGATAACTTCCAATGCAACGGTTTCTCTCACTGCAAGCGATCAAATTGGCACTGTTACCTCGTTTATTGGGAATGACCGAGCCCGCTGGCTAAATCGTCCTCTCTTCTGCAACATAGGGCTTGCCCAGATATCCCAGGGTGTCAACCTCACTATCTCAGCCTACGGCGACCGGGTTGAAAAGCGCTTCCGTTTCGCTCCCGGCACCGATCTTTCAGGCATCACTGTACAGACGGCAGGCGCCGATACCCTGACCATCGCGAACAGCGGCAGTCTTGTTCTGACAAGTGTTCGCGGCATGGTTGAGATGGCAAGACCGGCCGCCTATCAAGAAGAGAGCGGAGGGCGTACCGCAATCGACTGCTCCTACACCTTGACCGGCAATGCGTACAGCTTCACTATAGGGGCATACGACAATGCGAAAGAGTTGTTTGTCACAATACCTCTCCTGATTGCACCCGTTCCCGGCGCTGCCAATGGCGACCCTTTGAACGCAGCCATCGATGGAAACGGGAATATTATTGCTGCGGGAACCAGCAGCCCTTTAGCAGCTCCTCCATCTCCAGGTCCCTTTGAAATAAGCGCAAGCGGCTCAAAGGCTCTATTTGTCGCAAGATACAACGCCGCGCTTGATACGTATCCCGCATTAGCCTTTATTGGCGGTTCAGGGCCGGATCATGCATCTGCCTTGGACGTATCCCCTGGCGGCTCCATCTATCTTGCCGGCGGCACATTTTCAGGGGACTTCCCTGTCACCCCCGGCACGGTGTCCACCATCAACCACGGCGCGGGTGACGCCTTTGTGGCAAAGCTCGACGCTTCTCTGAGCACCATCCAGGCCTCCACTTTCCTGGGCGGCACAGGCTTCGACAAGGCGACTTTACTGGCTTTCGGAGCCGACGACAGCGTCATCATCACGGGGACAACGACTTCATCAGACTTTCCGGGTAATCCGGGAATAGACCTTACCCTATCAGCATCTCTGACCTTTACCGTCACCCTTGACGGGAGCCTTGCCAACATCATTTCGTCCAATGTTGTTGCGACTCCTCCCGCCGACTCAACAACAACATCGACTTCCGATGGGGATTCAACCAGTGCAACATCAGGGACAACTAACGGAACGAATGATCCGCAAACAAGCGGAAACTCAGCCGCAATCACCGGCGTAGACGCGCCTTCCGGACCCGGTTGGCACATGGGGACGGCCCCGGTGGTCAGCCCCACACAGGCCAGAACCTACTTTGATTCCCTCAAAGGTAAAATCATTATCTCCACGTCGCTCCAGGCGAGTGGCTCAGCTAACTTGCCCATGTCCGCCACCACCGCTACCTCGGAGATAACGGAACTGGCGCGGGCGCTTCGGTACGACCCCAAACTCATTTATGATTACGTGCATAATAACATAGACTATGTTCCCTATTTCGGTTCTCTCAAGGGTGCGACGTTGACATACCTGGACGGAAGCGGTAACGACTTCGACCAGGCGTCCCTTATGATCGCGCTACTGCGGGAAAGCAGCGGCCATAATACCAGTATCGGCACTGTCCAGTACATCTATGGCAATATGACAATACCGGGGAGTCAGATGGCCAACTGGCTGGGAGTAGACCAGATATGGCAACCTGTAAGCAACGTAGTTGCCAGCGGCGGTATACCTCTCCAGATTTACAGCGACGCAACAGCCCTTATGGACAGGGTCTGGGTCAAGGCAACTATCGGCGGCACCGACTACCTCTTCGACCCCGCCTTCAAGACATACACCTATACCTCGAAGATCGATCTTCCCGCAGCCATGGGTTACAACCAGACGGATTTCCTCTCCGCCGCCACCACCGGCGCAACTGTCGGTACCGATTATATTCAGAATCTGAACGATGGAAATATCAGGAGCAGGCTTACGACCTACGCCGGCAACCTTGCCTCTGCAATCCGCACGCAACACCCCAATAAGTCCGTTGAGGAAATCGTCGGCGGCAGGACGATTGTCCAGAGCTACCTGACCCAATACAATGTGTCCTTGCCTTTCACACAGGCCGTCACCTACACCTGGGACGACATCCCTGCAACGCACACAACCACGATCCGCTTCCAGCACGCAGGGATCGACTACACCGCCAACACCCAGGACCTTTCCGGCAAACGGCTTACCATCACCTATGCCGGAGCGGATCACCATCCTGAACTACGTCTCGACGGAACCCTCCTGATGTCTGGAACCGCAACCACATTAGGCGCGAAAAACAACTGCACCTTAAGCATTAACCACCCCTATGCGGGCAACAGTGGCGCGTACCAGGACCAAAACGTCACCTACTCCCTGGAGAGCGGCAGAAATTACGCCCTCGCCTATAACTTCGGAGGAGTCTCCGACACCCTTATAGGAAAGATACAGCAGCAACTGGACAACTACAAGGCCCAGGGCCTTGCCGACACCACCGAAGCGGTACTCGGTGATACACTCCATATCATGGGTATGACTTGGCTTAAAGAGAGCACACAATCCATGAACCTCATGTCTGCAATTGGCGACACAGTTCAGATATTGCATCACGACATCGGGTTCATGTGCCAGGAAGCCGGATACTACATAGATGTAAAGGCCGGATCGTCAAGCATTATTTCCCGGCACGACATTGATGCTGACAGAACCGCCAGCTTCAAGGTATTCCCTCTCATCGGCAGCGCCTTCGAGCACGGCATCCTGGAGCAGCTCATGGGCTCCGACAAACCCGGCGTCTCTACCATGAAACTCTTCCAGATCGCAAATACGACCAACCGGAAAGTCTTTCTCGCCACCAGCACAAACTATGCAGCTATCAGGCCGCAACTGGCGAACTATACCACTTATGATCTGGATGATTTTCAGAGTCAGGTCAACAACGGACGTGTGCTTGTCCTTCCGGACAACGGCCAGCTGACCTTGAATCAGTGGAGAGGGAAAGGGTATATCACCAAGTACATCTCCGGGAGTTCCATGTCCATGGGGATGGTTATCGGTGGGGGGTACTTCGGCGGCTATGGCAGCACAGTCGGGACTGTCAGCACCCCGACCGTCACCGAAAACACCTATACCCCCCAGATAACCAACCCATCTCCCTCAACCGTCAACCTGAACTTCACGACAGCGCCTCCGTCAACATCGAGTGACCCGGTGGACATGGCGGGGGGCTCATTCCTGGTAGAGCACACCGACCTTGCATTGGGCGGTTCAGCCCCTACAGGGTTAGCCTTCAGCCGCTCCTACAGCAGCGCCGACGCCTTAGTAAAACGGACCATGGGAAACGGCTGGGGTCACAACTACGATATTTATCTCACCCCCACCAGCCATGGCGAACCGGGACTT
>JBGQDJ010000130.1:0-7317 GCA_041495805.1 Geobacteraceae bacterium | reverse complement strand
GTTACAGCTTCAGCCTTTACATTTATTGAGCAAGGCAAAAATCGATGAACCCTTCAAAGACAAAATTAACAGGGATGGACAGGATGAAAGGCTTTTTAACCTTAAAAAAGATTTAGTTTTTATCCTGTATATCCTGTTCATCCCTGTAAAAGTGATTTTGCTTGTCCTGCCTGGTTGCGGCGTGTCCGGGTTAGGTTTATTTGTCGATCTGCGCCTTCTGCAGCCTGCCGCTGAAATCCCGGTAAACAACCTTCATCCTGCTGAAGAAATCGATTGCCCCTCCTCTCCCGCCGGCCTCCGGGTGGCCGGAGCCTGAGTGCCGCCAGCCGCCGAAGGGAAGATGCACTTCCGCGCCGATGGTGGAGGCGTTTATGTAGACGATCCCGGTCTTGAGGTCCCTTTCAGCCCTGGCGGTGACATTCACGTCGCGGCTGTAGATGGCCGAGGATAGGCCGAAGGGAACATCGTTGACGATGGCGACCCCCTCATCCAGTGAGGAGCATGGAATGACGCTGACAACCGGACCGAAAATCTCTTCCCTGGCGATGCGCATGGCCGGGGTAACGCCACTGAAAACCGTGGGGGCGATGAAGAAACCGTGGCTGAGTTCGCCCTCCATTACCCTGACCCCTCCTTTTGCGACCGTGGCGCCCTCCTCCTTGCCAATGCGGATGTACTCCATGACCTTTCGTCCCTGTGCTTCGTTGACAAGAGGCCCCACGTGGACCCAGTCGTCGAGCCCGTTGCCGAGTTTCATTCGGGCGGCCTTTTCGCACAGGATCTCTAGGAAACGATCATGCACTCGCTCATGGACAATGAGGCGGCTGGCGGCGGTGCAGCGCTGGCCGCTGGTTCCGAATCCCCCCCAGAGCGCCCCTTCCACGGCAAGGTCCAGATCCGCGTCATCCATGACGATAATGGCGTTCTTCCCCCCCATCTCCAGGGCCAGTGGGCGATGCAGCTCCGCAAGGCGCCTCTCAAGCGTTTCGCCCGCGGCGCAGGAGCCTGTGAAAGAGGCCGCATCCACGTCGGGATGGGCGCAGAGATATTCTCCAACATCGTCCCCCGGACCGCAGACGAAATTGACCACACCCGGCGGTATCCCGGCCTCCGCCATGATCTCCACCAGGGCCGCGGCAGAGGCGGGGGTGTCCGATGACGGTTTCAGGATGACCGTATTGCCGCAGATCAGGGCGCTGAACAGCTTCCAGGCCGGAATGGCTATGGGGAAGTTCCATGGGGTGACAAGTGCGACTACCCCCAAAGGCTCGCGCAGACTCTTGCAGTCCTTGTCCCCCAGCTCCGAGGGGACCGTCTCTCCCTGGAGCCTGCGCCCTTCGCCCGCCATGTAGAATGCTATGTCGATGGCCTCCTGGGCATCGCCCAGCCCTTCGCCGATCACCTTCCCCATCTCCCTGGTGACCAGTTCGCCGAGCCGCCTCTTTTCCCTGATGAGAAGCTCGCCGGCCCGGAACAGGACCTCCCCCCTGCGGGGCGCAGGAGTCATGCGCCACCCCGTCAGGGCTGCCCGCGCCGCGGCAACAGCCTGGTCAACGTCCTCCCTCCCGGACAACGGCGCGCCGGCAACCACCTCGCGGCTGTCGGCCGGATTGCGGCTCTCAAAACGCTTCCCCTTTTCCGCGTCCAGCCATTTACCGTCAATAAAATTTCTGACCAGCTCAGCCATTCGACACCTCCTTACCCATTAATTCTAATAGAATCATAGCAGATAAGATGCGGAGAACAAGGCGCGAGGTGGACATGGCTTTGCGCCATGCTATAATTTTAACGATGCACAACCTTTTAAGGGGACTCAATGAACGACGTTTATGTTGTGGATGCGCTTCGCACTCCATTCGGCTCATTCCTGGGAAAGTTGGCGGATACGGAGGCGCCCCGTCTTTCCGCTGTCGTTATCGCCACCCTTCTGAAAAAGAGCGGTGTTGACTCCGCGGTCGTGACCGAGGTGATCATCGGCCAGGTCCTGTCCGGCGGCTGCGGACAGGCCCCGGCCAGGCAGGCGCTGCGACTGGCAGGTCTGCCCGATTCAGTCCACGCCATGACCATCAACAAGGTCTGCGGCAGCGGTCTCAAGGCGATCATGCTCGGCAGCGACTCCATTATGCTCGGCAACTCCAGGGTTGTGATCGCCGGCGGCATGGAAAACATGTCCATGGCCCCATATTTTCTTAAAAAAGCAAGAAAAGGTTTTCGGATGGGGCATGGGGAGATCTTCGATATGATGACCTGGGATGGCCTCCAGGACCCATTCAGCGGCAGGGTCATGGGGGAGATAGGCGAAGTGAGCGCGTCACGCCATTACCTGAATCGGGCGGACCTGGATACCTATGCCCTCCGGTCATATACTCTTGCCAGGGAAGCTATCCGGAATGGGACCTTTCAGGAGGAAATCGTTCCGGTCGTATTGAAAGGGAGAAGCGGAGAAGAGATAGTGGAGGCCGATGAGGAGCCTTTCCGGACCGAGCCGGAGATGCTCCCCCTGCTAAAGCCGGTATTTAGCAAGGACGGCATTATCACCGCCGGCAATGCTTCAACCATCAATGACGGGGCGGCCCTTCTCCTCCTCACTGACAACGCCGGGCTGAAAGAGTTCAATCTGAGGCCAAGGGCCAGGGTGGCTGCCGCCGCCTCGGAAAGCCGGCATCCCAACTGCTTCCCGGAAGCGCCCGAAGGGGCGATACGAAAGGTCTGCGCCAGGGCCGGACTCACCCTTGACGATATAGACCTGTTTGAGATAAACGAGGCCTTCGCCTCGGTCCCTCTCATCGCCGCCAGGCTGCTTCATCTCGACCTGGAGAGGATCAATGTCAACGGCGGGGCGGTCGCCATTGGCCATCCGATCGGCGCCAGCGGCGGCCGGCTGGCCGCGACGATCATCCGAGAACTCCACCGTAGGCAACTCCGTTATGGACTTGCAACCCTCTGCATCGGCGGCGGCGAGGCGGTCGCCATGATCTTCGAACGGATTTAGCGGGTTGATATGAAAAAGACAATCGGTGTCATAGGCGCGGGACAGATGGGCAACGGGATCGCACACGTGTTCGCGCAGCATCAACATCCAGTCATTCTCTGCGACATTACGGAGGCGCGTCTGGCGGCGGCCCTCGCAGTTATCCGCAACAATCTATACCGGCAATCACGCAAGGGGCTCGTGGAGGCAGGAGAGATTGACGAGATCATCAACCGCATTTTCCTGTCAACGCGCCTTACCGATCTTGCAGCAGCCGATTTAGTGGTGGAGGCGGTCCCGGAGGATGAAGCGCTGAAGATCTCCATATTCCGCCAACTGGACGAGATAGTCGAGCCCGGCGTTATACTCGCCACAAATACCTCATCGATCTCCATTTCCAGTATCGCGGCGGCCACCGCCCATCCGGAGCGGGTGATCGGCATGCACTTCATGAATCCGGCGCCGGTTATGGACCTGGTTGAGATTATAAGAGGCCGCTCAACCGGCATCTGGGCCTTTGCCGCCACCATCGAACTGGTTGCCGGAATAGGAAAGGAGATGGTTCTCTCCGGAGAATCGCCGGGCTTTATCGTCAACCGTCTCATCATCCCCATGATAAATGAAGCAATCCTCCTGTTCACAGAGGGGACGGCAACCGCCGAGGATATCGACAAGGGGATGCGGCTGGGTGTAGGCCACCCCATGGGCCCCCTGGCGCTGGCCGATATGATCGGCCTCGATACGGTTCTGGCAATATCCGAAGTTCTGCACAGAGGTTTCAAAGAGGAGAAATACCGCCCCGCTCCACTCCTGGCTGAGATGGTCGAAGCCGGCAAACTGGGGCGAAAAACAGGCCGGGGATTTTTCAACTACGATAATATCCGCACTGATCAGCATTGATTTTCAGATTTTTACCGGAGACATTGTCATGGATTTCGACCTTACCGAAGAACAGCGCTCCTTGCAGGGCATGCTTCGGGAATTTGCCCATGCCGAACTCAGGCCCGGCGCGGGGCATCGGGACAAGACCGGCGAGTTTCCCTGGGAGCAGATCAGGAAGCTGCAACGGATGGGTCTGTTCGGGCTTATCTTCCCGGTTGAGTATGGCGGCAAGGGTGAGGGCCTGGTCAGCTATGCGGTTGCCGTTGAGGAGCTGGCGCGCCATGACGCCTCTGTCGCGGTCACCCTCCTTGCCCACACCCTCTGCGCTGCCCATATAAATGTATTCGGCACGGAGGAACAGAAAGAACGCTATCTTGCGCCGCTTGCCGGCGGAGAGAAACTGGGTGCGTGGGCGCTCACGGAGCCGGGCGCGGGAAGCGACGCAGGCTCCATCTTCAGCTCGGCGGTTGCCGATAATAACGAATGGCGGCTCACCGGGAACAAGTATCTGATCACCAACGGCTCCAGGGCGGATACTATCGTAGTAATGGCGTCCACGGACAAATCCCTGGGGGCCAAGGGTATCTCCGCGTTTATCGTTCCGGGGGAGACAGCAGGGCTTGCCAGGGGGAAAAACCTGGAGAAGCTGGGCTTTCGCTCCAGCGACACAGCGGCGCTTATGCTGAAGGATATCCGCCTCCCGAAAGGCAACATCCTGGGCTGCGAGAACCGTGGTTTTGTCCAGGCAATGGAGATGCTCAACGCCGGCAGGATCGGCGTCGCGGCCATGGCATTGGGTATCGGGCGCGGCTGCCTTGAAGAGAGTATTGCCTATGCCCGTGGGCGTTCCGCCTTCGGATATCTGATTGCCGAATTTCAGGCGATCCAGTGGATGGTCGCGGACATGGCGACCGAACTGGATGCGGCAAGGCTTCTCACCAGGCGGGCGGCGCAACTCAGGGACAGGGGGGAGCGGTTTTCGACCGAGGCGTCAATGGCCAAGCTCTACAGCTCGGAGGCAGCCATGAGGGCCTCGCTGAAAGCGGTGCAGATCCATGGCGGTCACGGCTATACCAGCGCCTTCCCGGTGGAGCGCTACATGCGCGAGGCAAAGATGTGCGAGATCGGCGAGGGGACATCGGAGATACAGCGGATGCTGATTGCAAGGGCACTTTTTGAAGAAACAGGTTAAGGTATGCGTTCGCTTCGCTCACAGGTAAAGGTAGAGATTTTTCTTAACCTTAACCTTTACCTTTACCTCTAAATGGAGGTCGCATGCGACCGGTATATATGATATCTGGGGGGATAACGCGATTCGCCAAGTCCCATCCCAACAAGGACTTCCGCCTCATGGTGAAGGAGGCTTTCGACTATGCCATGGTCGATCTCCCGGCGCTGAAACGGGGGGATATCGACGGCAGCGTCTGCTCCTACTTTTCCGACCACTTCACCCGCCAGCTCAAGGCAGGGGCCATGGTCCAGGACTACCTGGGTCTCTGCCCCAAGCCGTCCCGCCGCATCGAAGGCGGCGGCGCAACCGGCGGCCTCTGCTTCCAGTCGGCCTGGGAGGCGGTCGCCTCGGGGCGGATGGAGGTCTGCCTGGCCATGGGATTCGAGACAATGAGCCGGGTCAACACCTGGAAGGGAAACGAGTTCATCGCCCTCGCCTCCGACACCAACTTCGACTATCCTGTCGGCGGCTTCTATACCGGTTACTACGCCATGATGGTGCGCCGCCACATGCACGAATTCGGCACAACCGTCGAACAGATGGCGAAGGTGGCCGTCAAGAACCACCGCAACGCGATTTATAATCCGTACTCGCAAAGCCCCGGGAAACTCTCCGTGGATGATATCCGCTCCTCTCCCATGGTGGCGGACCCTCTCACCATTCGCGACTGCTGCCAGATGTCCGACGGCGCCGCTGTGGCAATTCTCGCATCGGAGGAAGCGGCTGACAGGCTCGCCGCAAGCGGAGTCAGGATCAGTGGAGTGGGATGCGGCACCGACGCCATGCGCATGGCCGACCGTCCCCGTGGGAAAGTAATCCTGCTCCCACATGAATCGGCAACCGATTATGGCGACCTGAAATATCCCGGCGTCCACTCCTTCCGAGGCGGCAGGATGGCGGCCAAAGTGGCCTACCGGATGGCCGGAATCGCCGATCCGGGAAAGGAACTCGACTTCGTGGAACTCCATGACGCCTATACCTCATCAGAGATTCAGACATACGAGGACCTCGGTCTCTGCTGCTACGGCGAAGGGGGGAGCTTTGTCGACTCCGGCGCCCCCTTCCTGCCAAATCTGGATTACGGCATCCAGTTCAGCGGGGATGGCAAATGGCCACGACTGCCGGTGAACCCGTCCGGCGGCCTGCTCGCCTGCGGCCATCCGGTGGGGGCGACCGGCCTCATGCAGGCGGTCTTCGCCTTCTGGCAGCTCCAGGGGACAATCGGCAAACACCTGGGGGATATGACACTTCAGATACCGGATGCGCGGCGCGGGCTCATCCACAGCCATGCGGGGACCGGGACGTACATAACTGTGTCGATAATGGAAAGTAGCGGATAGCGGTTAGCGGTTAGCGGATAGCGATTAGCAGAAAGTGGGGAATAACTTTGGGAAAGATCACAAGTTACAAGGAATTAATCGCCTATCAGAAAAGTTATGAGCTGGTACTCCTTATTTATCGACTATCCGCCACATTTCCAAAAGAAGAGATGTACGGTCTATCAAGCCAGATACGAAGATGCGCGGTTTCGATTCCTTCCAATATAGCCGAAGGCTATATGAGGGGTTCTAAAGAATATGTTCAGTTCATGAAAATCGCCCTGGGTTCAGGCGCCGAGCTTGAAACACAAATATCATTGTGCGAAGACCTGGGATATCTTGATCAGAAATCGGCAAAAGTAGCGGTCGAACTCTGTGATGAAGTCATCAAACTTCTGAAGGTATATATCCTGAAAATTACTAACCGCTAATCGCTATACGCTAACCGCTAATCGAGGTCTCCAATGAACAGGAACGCCAAACTACCGGAAACAGAAGATGGGACTGTGCTCTTCAACGTAGATCCGATCATCATCAGACAGCACTATGAAATCGACTATCTTCACTCCTACGCCCAGGACTCCCCCTTTTTCGCAGGGCTGGCGAAAAAAAAGCTCCTTGGAAGCCGCTGCGCGGCATGCGACTATACATATGCAACCCCGCGCGGGCACTGCATGGAGTGCGGCGGCGCCACCGAATGGGTTGAAATCCCCCAGCATGGTAGCATCCACACCTACACCACCTGTTATTACGGCGGCGAGGCATTCCTCAAGGAAACCCCCTTCACCCTGATCCTTGTCGAGTTCGATGGGGTCGATACCCTCTTTCTCTCACGCCTGGTGGGGGTTGAACCGGACGAGGCGGCCATCGGCCAGCCGGTAAAGGCGCGCTTCCTGCGCAACGCCAAGTTCAAG
>JBGQDJ010000129.1:0-7329 GCA_041495805.1 Geobacteraceae bacterium | reverse complement strand
TATAACCTGGTCCAGTATTTCGGGGAACTGGGGGAAGACGTGCGGGTCATTCGCAATGACAAGATAACCCTGGAGGAGATTGAAAATCTCGCTCCCGAGAGGATTGTCATCTCCCCCGGTCCCTGCTCGCCGGAAGAGGCCGGGATATCCGTGGCCGCCATAAAGGAATTTGCCGGAAAGATACCGATTCTTGGGGTATGTCTCGGCCACCAGGCGATCGGCGCGGCTTTTTCCGGGAAAGTTATCCGGAGTGCCTATCTCATGCACGGCAAGACCTCGCCTATCCACCACGATGGCAGGGAGCTCTTCAAGGGACTCCCCAACCCGTTCGAGGCGACCCGTTACCACTCGCTCATCGTGGAGCGGTCAACGCTTCCGGAATGCCTGGAAGTGACCGCCTGGGTCGCTGAAGGAGAGATCATGGGCCTCCGGCACCGGGAGCTTCCCTTATGGGGCGTGCAGTTCCATCCCGAGTCGATCCTGACGGTGGGGGGGATGGATATCCTGGCCAACTTCCTGGAAATGACCAAATAACACGCAGGGGGAGGCCCCTGTGCCTGCCCCGCATTCGGGTGGCCACTGGGGGCCCGCCCCTACGGAGAATCAGATGATCAAGCAAGCCATAGCCAAGGTGGTTGAAAGGGAAAACCTGACCGAAGCGGAGATGATTGGGGTCATGGACCAGATCATGTCCGGCGAAGCGACCCCTGCCCAGATCGCCGCGTTCCTCACCGCGCTCCGGATGAAAGGGGAGACCGTAGCCGAGATTACTGGGGCGGCCCGGGTGATGCGGGACAAGGTGACCCGCATCAGGGTTGGTAAAAACGTGCTCGACATCGACCGGGACGACATCAACATAGACCAGGAGACGATCCTTGATACTTGCGGCACAGGCGGCAGCGGCACCAATACCTTCAACGTATCCACAACCGTGGCTTTTGTCGTTTCAGCCTGCGGGGTGAAGGTGGCAAAGCACGGCAACAGGTCGGTCTCTTCCGCCTGCGGCAGCGCCGATGTGCTGGAGGCGCTCGGAGTGAATCTTGATATCACTCCGGAAACCGTGGAGAGATGTATCAATGAAATCAATATAGGTTTTCTGTTCGCTCCTGCCCTTCACGGGGCGATGAAGTACGCCATAGGCCCCCGCAAGGAGATTGGCATCCGCACCATATTCAATATCCTAGGTCCACTGACCAACCCCGCTGGCGCCGATTGCCAGGTGCTTGGCGTCTATCGCCAGGAACTGGTTGAGAATATGGCCTATGTTCTGAAAAATCTCGGTTGCCGGCGCGGCTTCGTGGTGCACGGCATGGACGGCATGGATGAAATCACCCTGACTACTGAAACCCGTATCGCGGAAGTGACCCCCCAGGGGGTTGTCTTGAAGACGCTTCGACCGGAAGAATTTGGTTTTGCCAGGTGCGATATTGCGCATCTGCGCGGCGGCGATGCCATCGGCAATGCGGAGATCGTGCGGAAAGTGCTGTCCGGCGAAAGGGGAGCGAAACGGGATATTGTCCTCTTGAACGCAGCTTTCGCCCTGGTTGCGGCAGGGAAGGCCGCGGAACCGACGGAAGGTCTTGCCATGGCCGTTGCCGCTATCGATTCCGGTCGGGCTATGGATCAGTTGGAAAAGCTGGTCAAGATGACTAACGAGTGAGAAATAGAGATCCAATGGCCGACACACCTGATATCCTGAAAAATATTCTTGACCGGAAGAAGGCAGAGGTGGCGTCCGCGAGGATTGCCATGCCGCTGCAAGACCTGCGTTCAAGGATTGCGGACCTCCCGGCGACACTGGGTTTTAAGGCGGCACTGCGAAAAACCGCTGATGCGGCAAAAACAGCGATCATTGCCGAGGTAAAGAAAGGATCTCCCAGCAAAGGGGTGATACGGCACGATTTCGATCCGCTCGCAATCGCATCCATTTATGCGGAAAACGGCGCTGCATGTCTCTCCATCCTGACCGATGCGCATTTCTTCATGGGAGATCTCGCCTATATCCCGGCGATCCGAAAGTTAGCAAATATCCCGCTTCTGCGAAAGGATTTCATATTCGATCCCTATCAGATTTACGAGGCGCGCGTTGCAGGAGCGGACGCCATTCTCCTGATTGCCGCCATGCTCGATCTGCCCGGATTGAGGGACCTTTCCGCACTGGCCCTGGAGCTTGGGCTGGATGTCCTTCTGGAGGTCCACGATGAAAGGGAGATGGAAACTGCGCTGAAGACCGACTGCGGTCTGATCGGTATCAACAACCGCAACCTGCGCACATTCGAGACGAGCCTGACGACAACTGAACGGCTCGCGCCACTTGTCCCTCCCGAACGGTTGATCGTCGCCGAGAGCGGCATAAATACCAGGAAAGATATTGAGCTGTTGAAATGCGCAGGGGCAAAGGCATTTCTTGTCGGCGAGTCACTTATGCGTGAGGCGGATATCGGTGCGAAACTGCGGGAACTCCTGGGTGTACTCTGAAATCTTTTTGCATTCCGGTGCTTGAGAATTGGGATATTATTTATGGTCAGGGTAAAGATTTGCGGTATAACCAGCCTGGAGGACGCGCTACAGGCGGTGCAGGCCGGGGCGGACGCACTGGGTTTCGTTTTTTACGAGAAATCCCCCAGAAATCTGAATCCGGAACAGGCTGCATCCATCATAAGCGAGCTTCCCCCCTTTGTGCAGGTGGTAGGGTTGTTTGTCAACGCCGCCGCGGATTTTGTCAACGACACGGCTGACCGGTGCCGGCTCGATCTCGTCCAGCTTCACGGCGATGAGACGACTGACTACTGTGACCTGATCAGTCGCCGGGTGATCAAGGCCTTTCGCGTCAGAGACATTTCAAGCCTTGACACGGTCAAGGATTACCGCGTTGCCGGGATACTTCTGGACGCATATTCTCCCCGTGCGTACGGAGGAACAGGTATTTGCTTCGACTGGGAGATTGCCGGGAGTGCCGGAGATTTCTGTCCTCTCATCCTGGCGGGGGGGCTTACGCCCGACAATATCCGGGAGGCAGTGGATACGGTTGCCCCTTATGCTGTGGATGTTTCCAGTGGGGTGGAGTCATCTCCGGGCAGAAAAGACCATGAGAAAGTCTCGGAGTTTATAAAAAGAGCCAAAGAGTTATGAAAATTATCGGTTCCGCCCTCTGTGGCGATTATTGCCGGCAGGAGCAAGCCTGCCGCGACAGGAGATACGCATAGATGCGATTACCAGACAAATCCGGCCACTTCGGCGAGTTCGGCGGGAGGTATGTCCCGGAGACCCTGATCCCCGCCATCCTCGAACTTGAAGAGGCATACAACCATTATAAAAAGGACAAGGAGTTCCGCAGGGAGTTCGATTATTATCTGCGACAGTATGCGGGCCGCCCCAATCCGCTCTACTTCGCCGAAAAGCTGACCCGTCGTCTGGGGGGAGCGAAAATCTATCTGAAGCGGGAAGACCTGAATCACACCGGCGCCCACAAGATCAACAACACGATCGGTCAGGGGCTCTTGGCGAAAAGGATGGGGAAAAAACGGGTGATCGCCGAAACCGGAGCAGGTCAGCATGGAGTGGCGACCGCTACCGTGGCGGCCCTTCTGGGGATGGAGTGCGAGATATTCATGGGGGTGGAAGATATTCACCGCCAGTCGCTGAATGTCTTCCGTATGAAACTGCTGGGAGCGACTGTCACCCCGGTCTCCACGGGAACCGCGACCCTTAAGGACGCCATGAACGAGGCGCTGCGCAACTGGGTCACCTATGTGCAGAGCACATTCTATGTCATAGGGACCACTGCCGGACCCCATCCCTATCCCATGATGGTGCGTGACTTCCAGTCGGTTATCGGCCGAGAGACCAGGGTTCAACACAGGAAGGCGGAGGGAAAGCTTCCGGACTACCTTGTCGCCTGTGTGGGTGGGGGGAGCAATGCCATGGGTCTCTTCTATCCGTTTCTCAAAGATGCGGATGTGCGGATGGTCGGAGTGGAGGCCGCCGGCTACGGCATTGCTTCGGGCAGGCATGCCGCGCCGCTCTGCGCCGGGGATGTCGGGGTCCTCCACGGCAACAAGACCTATCTCCTGCAGGACAGTTTCGGCCAGATAAGTAACGCCCATTCCATATCGGCGGGTCTCGATTATCCGGGTGTCGGTCCGGAACATGCCTGGCTCAAGGATACCGGCCGTGCATCCTACGTGTCGATAACCGATGACGAGGCTATGGAGGCTTTCAGTATCCTTACGCTGGAAGAGGGTATACTTCCTGCCCTTGAGTCCTCCCACGCCATTGCCCATGTTTTGAAGCTGGCGCCCACTCTTCCCAGGGACCAGAGCATAGTTGTCTGCCTCTCAGGCAGGGGGGACAAGGATATCCATACGGTCGCCGAAATAATGGGAGTAAAACTCTAGCACGCTTTTGACGTTAAGGCTGAAAAGTCTCATATTGCACCTTGTAATAGCTTCCAACATGTTGAAATGACAGGAAAAGCATAATTTGCCATTTGACAGGCATGTTTTTCTGCTGTATAAGTTATCTACCTGTATAAGACAGGTACGAAGAAAGGACCCCGGTGGTCCTTTCGGCGTTTTGGGGAGTAACATGAACGAGCATGATTGCATGTCATTTGGAAGCCCTGTTTCGGATAATGACGCATAGCTTCTATATCAAAAAGAAAGGAGGTCTGGCCGGAAACGATAAATACCAGGTCGTAACCAAATTCTCAGAAGTACTGAGGACCAAAACGACCGTCCGGCAAAGCTGAAATCACCGACAAAAACTATTCTATGAAAAAAACAACAATCATATTGGCGGCAATGCTGCTTGGTGGGGTAATCTGTATCCAGCCGCAGGTGAGGCAGGCGCAATCACAACCGGTTGCAGTGGAGACGGATATTGAAAGAGAGATCAGGAATGTAATGGAGAAGGGGATAAATCTGGCAGAGAGGAAAAGGCAGATACCCGCAATTGCAACTGCATTTTCCCGCTATACCGTGCCGGAGCGGGCGCGGCGCCTTGCCGCCCTCTGCTACCTGAAAACCCTTGGAACTTTATTTGTGCCCATGGACCTGGCGGAGATTGCATTGGCTGAAACCGGAGGGCACGGGCTTTCCGGCAAGGCGATTTCGGTCAAGGGAGCCCTCGGGGTCTGGCAGTTGATGCCGTACCGGGCCAAGAGCCATGGCTTTTCACCGGACGAGATGTTGAATGACGAAAAGTGCGCGGATGCCGCGGTGCGCGAATTGGCCAGTAAACTGATCATGGCGAAAGGCAATCTGAACAGGGCAAAAAAACTATACTGCGGCGCAGGTCCGGATGCCGATGCATATGAGGTGAGGCGTCGGCAATACAGAAAGGAAATTCTGGAGGAGCTGAACAACCGCGGGCTGAACCAGGCGGAAATAGAGATCAAAGGTGTTGTGCAACCCTCATGACGGCTTTTCGTGATACGGTTTTATAAGGATACGGGCGGACTCCAGTATGGGGTCCGCTTTTTTATGGCTGCCGGCTTTCAATGTTGCGGAGGGGTCTCAGGATGAAAATGTCTTTGTTGCTCGTATTCATTGCTCTGACAGGGTGTTCCCTGTTAATGGCAAAACCGGAGGTTGCGCTGAAAAGTGTAACCCTGGCCGGTGTTGATCAGAAGGGTGTTGAACTCGATTTTCTGATGGCTGTAACAAACCCCAATTCCTTCAAGCTCAACCTGACCGGATACAGCTATAATCTGATCGTCTCCTCTATGCCGCTTGCCCTGGGCGAAAGCAGCGATGAAATCCAATTCGCCGGAAATTCCTCCACGGATGTGCGCCTGCCGGTCCGGGTGTCTTTCAGTGACCTGATGCAGATAATCAAGAAAAGCCCCGACCCCGAACATATCCCTTATCAGCTGAAAGCCGGTCTGAATTTGCAGACACCTTTCGGTCACATGGCCATTCCTGTGGAGAAGCAAGGGACTTTTGCCATTCCGAGTCAGTACCAGCCCACCCGAATTTTGAAACAAATCAACGAGTTTTTCAAAAAGAATGAGCGATAAATTTCTTTTGTTAAGTTGACTTCAAAGGTTCTTTATTGTAATAATATGCAACGTTTTCCGGTTTCTTTCACGCTCGCTTTTATTCTTCCTTCTTTCCCGGCGAAGCTTCCCGCTCTTATCAGGCGGGTCATGTATTGCGCAACAATCACCTTTCCCGGTTGGAACCATTCTCTGAATGGAGGATAGCAAAATATCCCATGCGAAGAAACAGAGGGATCATGTATTCAAAATCAAGAACAGGCAATAATATAATCATACTATCCATCTTTGTTGTCGCCATGGTGTTGATCTCCGGCGGAGTCGGCTTCTGGGGGATAAACTCCGCAGGCGTCAGGTTTACTTTCTCCCTGCTGATCATCATTTCCGCGTTTCTTGTGTTGATGCTGGGACTATTCGCAGCCAGGCATTCCAACAAATGGTTAATGCAGTATGCCGAGGCTTTGAAAAAGGGGACTGATGGCGACCTGACAGTAAGAATATACGCTGACAAGGGGGATGAACTGGGGAGACTTGGCGCCGACTTCAATATCATGACCGGGAAACTGTCCGGAATGATCGGCAGGATTAACATCTCCACTGAGGAATTGACACGGATATCCAACAATCTATCCGAAACATCCAAGCAGGTGATCAATGCCGCTCAACGGCAGGCAGACGGTGTGGGTGAGACCTCATCGGCCATGACCCAGATAAATGCTTCCGTCAAGGGGGTGGGCCAGGGGATTGACAGCCTTTCCCTCTCCGCCGCGGAAAGCTCATCCTCGATAATGGAGATGGCGGCCAGCATAGAAGAGGTGGCCCTGAATGTGGAAACACTCACCAACTCCGTGGAAGAGGTCAGTTCGTCCATCGTCGAGATGGCTACATCAATCAAGCATATCGATTCGAGTGTTATGAGCCTTACGGAAGCATTTACCACTACGGCCTCGTCCGTCATGGAAATGGACAGCTCGATCAGGCAGGTGGAGAAGAGTGCCATGGACACCGCAGCCATTTCCGAGGAAGTGCGCAGGGACGCGGAGACCGGCAAGGAGGCGGTTGTGGCAAAATTCCGCGCCCGCTCCAACGATCAGCTTCTGGCCGACGGAATGGCGCTCGGCGGAAATCCCGACTCGATCTGCCGTCAGGTCGAACAGTGGGCGGAAGCGGGCCTCGATCAGATGATCTTTGTGCTGCAGGCCGGAAACACGACCCATGATCAGGTCTTGAGATCGATCGATCTGATCGGAGAGAAAGTGCTTCCGCGTTTTGAAGTGAAGGCGCACGCTGCCGCCTGAGCCTGCATACTGCGTATTCGCGCCAACCGAAAG
>JBGQDJ010000128.1:0-7361 GCA_041495805.1 Geobacteraceae bacterium | reverse complement strand
TGACCCCGGCAGCCATCAGCGTTCTTTCCATTGCCCTCAAGGCACGGAGCGCCAGGTGAACGAGCGGGCAAAAAGGCTCCTTGTCAGCGGAGCGGGCGAACTCGGGCTGAAGCTTGCCGCCGCTGAACTGGGGAAGCTCTATGCCTTTGCCTCCGAGCTCAAAAAGTGGAGCAGAAAGATCAACCTCACAGCGATCAGGGGCGATGAGGAGATTGCGGTCAAGCATCTTCTTGATTCCCTTGTCCTTCTCAGGATTGACGGCTTCAAGGGGGATCTCCTCGATATCGGCTCCGGCGGAGGCTTTCCTGCAATCCCCCTTAAGATAGCCCGACGCGAACTGCAGGTCGTGTCGGTTGATGCGGTCGAAAAGAAGATCATCTTCCAGCGTCATGCGGCCCGACTCTTAGGGCTTCAAGGGTTCGAGGCGTTGCATGCCCGCGCCGAGGAACTGGCTGCCCACCATGCAGGTTGCTTCGACTGGGTCGTCTCTCGCGCTTTCAGCGACATACCCACATTTGTCCGCATAGCCTTGCCGCTCGTCAAGGAGCAGGGGAAGATCATCGCCATGAAGGGGAGGTGTGGTCGTGAAGAGGCAGAAGCTGCCGGACCGGCTCTCCGGGAGATGGGGGCAGAGGTGAGCGAAATAATTGAATTCAAACTCCCGGTTTCAGGTGACCCTCGTTCGCTGATTATCATCAAACGAATTTAAAGGAAGATTACAGGCACCATGAAAACCCCCCGTCTTTTCCCCCGCCTTCAATAACATTTAACATACAAAATAAATACATTATAAGCAAGTTGCGCATGTCATGTTTTTGAGGTTTGAGCAGCGAGTTTTTTGATGATCAGGAACAAACAGTTTGACCTCTTTTATTTATTATCGAATGAATAGCAGGAGGGGTAGATAGTTTTCTTCACCTGGGAAAGCCGAGAATTGAGAAGTAAATCCTGAAAAAGCGCGAAAACCAAATTATACGGCCATATTTTCGTTTTGGGACGTTTTAGCTCTTCCAAAAGGATCTCCCCAGGATTTTGTCGAGAAATGCCGTCAGAAGTTAAATTTGTAAGCAAGGCTGAAAAACCGCACTGACAAAGGTTTCAGGCGCTCTAAGGGGCAAGGAATATTATTCGACAGGATTTACAGGCCACGGCAGTAATGTCTGCCCGCCAATTTTTCACAATGATGGATTCAAGATAGTGCAAAGGAGTAAGTCGCGTTTTTTTATTCGTCGTAAGGAAGGCTTGGTTGCATCTGCTGGGCCCTATCATTTCTTTGGTGGGGGACTCCAGAAGGCGTCTTCCGCTTTTCCTTATTATCCTGTTCAGGGATCGAACCGGGATAAGACAACATCCTCTCCCTGTCGATGGTAAAGGTGTTTTCATCCGGATTATGTCTCCAGGTATTGGGCATGCAGGAAAAACGGGTGGATTTGAAAATCAGGCCATTCTTGATGGTCTCGACAAGCTCGACGACTAGGAGGGATTCATCCGGTATCTGGGCCATGACTAATGGTGAATGGGTATTGATGATTACCTGGCGCAAGGGGTTGTCGGGGCCAACCGGTACGCAGACATCGACTGCGATCTCCTGGAGAAGATTTGTCAATAAGCGGATCCGATCAGGGTTAATGCCGTTCTCCGGCTCTTCCAGGCAGAACAGTCCGGGTGATTCCCGATCAAGCTCCAGGAGCGCGATGGCAAGAAAACGAAGAGTTCCGTCGGAAAGCGCGCACGCCGTGTGTTGCGTGCCATCCGGCTTTGTTAGCTTAACGGTTAACAGCTCCCGTTTATCATCGAGATCAACGGTTATTTCCCGCGCATCCTCGGTGAATTCGGCAAGCCTGTTGGACAATCGCTCATAGATCTTTGACTGGCTGGCATTCATAGAATCGGGATAAGCTGATTTGCCGTCAGTGCAATTCTCCCTCCGGGCAAGATTATAGAGCGTAGCCGCAAGGTGTGACCCGTCCTCAGCCAGCATTGTCTGCGCAGTCAGTTCATCGGGTTTGCGAAGCGCCGATGGCTCAAGGCGCAAACGGCGCCAGGACTGCATTTCTCGCTTTGCCATAAGAACAGTCGGATTTTCGGCGGTATTTACCGTTGAGAGGACAGTCCTCGGCATGTTTGCGGATAGTATCAATCGGGGTCTGCCGCCACCCTCTCCGTCCGTGTGGAGCTCTATGATACGTTCCTTCCCCTCTCCTTGCGTAGAGATGAACGCCCCACCGCCTCTTCTCCCTTTTACCGCGCTGTAACGCCAGGCAGCAGCCTTATGGGGGAAACGAATATTTTGTGAAGCGGTCCCGAGGTTGATGTGGCTCAACTCTTCATACAGTAGTTCCAACCCGCCGAATCTGGAAACCGTATCGGTTCTGAAACCAAATGTAACCAGATAGCGAAGGAAGGTGATTTTGGCTTTAGCTTCCTGCCCCAGATCATCAACGCCCATTTCCGGCACGATCATCTCGGCCTCGAAGCTTATTTTACCGGCGTAATTTTTACCGACACGGTGAAAAAGGTTGCGGATATCCGATGCGCGCCCTCCCTCGTCGCGAACAGATTTGGCTGCGTCTATGAGTGGATTGTCGGCGAGAGCGCTCAGGAACATGATTGCATCGAACAGGTTTGATTTGCCCGCCCCGTTTGCGCCTGTAATGCAGGTAAAGGGGCCGAATCTGACATCAACGTCAACGAGATTTTTAAACCCGGTTATCTTCAGTCTGGTCAGCATGTAACGCCTCCTTTATGGAGCGATTACAAAAAATGATTTCTTGAAATGAAAATCTGATTCATTCAGTTTACTTTGATCATTGAATAATAAACGCGTATATGAAAAAGCCGCACTGCCTGATTGGCGGTACGGCTTATACTATTACCTGAAGGAACTTTAGAAGGGTATATCGTCGTCCGGGTTGAAGGCCGGTTCCTCGTAAGACGGCGTTTCCTGGGCTTCCGGGCGCCCTACGGAAGGCCGGCCGCCCCCTTCGCCTTTGGCCGACAACATCTGCATTTTTTCGCCTACTATCTCCGTGGTATAACGATCTTTACCGTCACGATCTTGCCATTTTCTCGTCTGCAGCCGCCCCTCGATATAGACGGTTTTGCCCTTAGCCAGGTATTCCCCGGCGATTTCAGCGAGCCGTGCCCAGAGAGTAATGTTGTGCCATTCAGTTTTCTCTTCTGATTCACCATTCTTGTTCTTAAACTTCTCGCTGGTCGCCAGGGAAAAACTAGCCACTGCAGTACCGTTTGCGGTGTAGCGCACTTCCGGGTCTTTGCCTAGGTTGCCAATAAGCATCACCTTGTTGAGACTGGCCATGGTAATACTCCTTCACTTAATTAGTTTCAAGATTGTTGTAACGTGCGGCATAACGGCGCATATATTAGCGCAAATTACATCCGCAAGCAAAACAAATGTTAATTCGTGCATCAATAATTGATCATCCTCCTTGCGTGTTGAGATAAACAGGCTAATCATACAAATGTTACAGTCGTGTGAATTTTGAAAGGGTAGTTCGGGAAAATTAACCTTTATGTTGTATAATTAAACGATATTGACTAGATTGAATCCAGAACAACACCAATCATTTCAAAGGGGACCAGCCATGAAACTCGTCTTTGTTCGTCATGCGGCTGCGGTAGATAGAACATCCGAGATTTCGGAGGAGATGAGGTATCTTACCCCTGAGGGAAGGGTTTTTTTTCGCAAGACAGCAAGGACCATGCTGAAAAACGGCGTCGATCCCGCCTTGATCCTCACCAGCCCTCTCATCAGGGCGATACAGACCGCGGATATCCTTGCGGAATCCCTCTCCTATTGCGGCCCCCTTGTGTTGAGGAATGAACTGAAACCGGGGTTCGGCATGCAGTCGCTGACGAGGCTGCTCGATGAGTACCACTCCGCCGGCGAACTGGTGCTGGTAGGGCATGAGCCGGACCTGAGCACAATCATAGCACTTCTCACGCAGCTTTCGGGTTGCTTCAGTTTAAAGAAGGGCGCTGCCGTAAAGTTGAAGATTGATCCCAGTGACACGCCGTTATCGACTGAATTCAAATGGCTGGCTCTGGGTAAAAAACTGATTACTTGCAGGGAGGAGGCATTTTCAGCCTGACAACGTTTTGATCTCCCGACATTACCAAAGCAAGAAAAACCGGTTTAATGTTAAGCGGCCCAGGCAAAGGAGTTGTCATGAAAGTGGAAATGAAAGGGATGCAGAAATTGAAAGGGATCGGAGAGGTTCTTTCACGGAGGCTGATCGAAGCCGGCCATGACTCGTTTGCCAAGGTTGCCGCCGCAGGCGAGGAGGGGTTAAGAAAAATTCCGGGGATCAACCCTCGCCAGGTAAAGTCGATTGTGGCCCAGGCGGGCGAGTTGGCTGAAGAAGCCGAAAAGGGTCGCGCCAAAAAGGTGGGGGAATTAAAGCAAAAGGCGGTATTTCTCAAGGGTGAGGTCGAGGAAATCGCCCACAGCGTGCGCAACCGGTTCCAGGAGGCTGTTTCCGGCAAAGCCGGCAAAAAGCTGGGAAAGGAACTGGTGAAGGTGATGGCTTCCCTGGAGAAGTTGGAAGGGATGCTGGAGCGCAGGGTGAAGAAGGCCGGGAAAGGACTGGCCAAGGCCGAGAAACGGCTGGAGGGGCTCGCAGATTCAGGGCTCAAGGAAATCGGAACTGGACTGAAAAAAGTGAGGAAATCACTGGAAAAGGTGCTTGCGAAATGATTAAGGGTCAAAGGTTCTGATTAATGCAGGTCGACGGATCAACGCAATTATGGGTCGCAGCCAGGGTTCTCCTTTATGAACGGGGGGATGATTTTTTCATGCGCTGGGACAAGGCGCTGAAGACGTCCGATCCGGAAGAGATCCATGATCTGCGGGTTGCTTCCCGCAGGCTGCGCGAGGGATTGACCCTTTTTGCCCCGTGTTATCCCGCCGGGAATATTGCTCGACTGGTCAAACAGATAAAGCTGGTAACGCGACTTCTGGGAGAGATACGCAACACGGACGAAGCGATCCTCTTCTTTACGGCATTGGCCGATGAACTGGATGACGCATGTCGTGGCGACCTGGATGGGGTGACGGCAGCTTTTCGGAAAAACAGGAAAAAAGAACTGAAACGGCTCAAGGCCGGTTTGCGTGATATCGCACCAGGTTCACTGCGCGACCAGTACAGGCGGGTTATCAACGCCCCGAACCTTTTCGTCAATCCGCTCGATGGCGCCGACCTCTTCATGCCCCTCTCCCGGTTTGCCGGAGACGCCCTCGATGAGCGCCTTGCCACCGCCCTGAAGCTTCTCCCTGTTGCCTTCCGGGAAGGTGAAGCAGAGGCGCAGCACCTTTTGCGGATCGCGGTCAAACATCTCCGTTACAGGATGGAAATCCTCTCATTCCTGATCGGCGTCCATTACGAGGAGTTGCACGAGACGCTCAAGGATTACCAGGATCTGTTGGGGAGGATGCATGACCTCCATGTATTTGCCGGGATCATCCGGAATGCCTGTTTACCGTTCGAAATAGAAAAAGTACTCCTTGACGCCATAGCGGTCAAGGGAGGAAAATTCTTCGCCGACTTCTCGGAGATGCTTGTCTCCACGCCGTTTGAAAAGTTCGCTGAAAATGTAAGGAACGCATTGTGAAACAGAAAAGGCTGGCAGCAATCGATCTCGGCACGAACTCCATCCGCTGCATCGTTGTGGAAGTGGACAAATCCGGCAAGTTCAGGGTGCTGGACGACGAAAAGGCGACGGTGCGTCTCGGAGAAGGAATCGCAAGGGACGGGGCTATATCGGAACCTGCCTGGAAGCGGGCCATGGACGCCCTCTCCCGGATGAAGAAGATAGTTGACGGCTACGGGGTGATGGGAGTCGAGACGGTAGCCACCAGCGCGGTTCGCCAGGCAGCCAACGGCGATCTCTTTGTCAGGACCGTTGCCGATGAAATAGGTTTGCCCATCGAGATAATAAGCGGTGAGGAGGAGGCGGAGCTTGCTGCCATGAGCGCTCTCCATAATTTCGACATGGAAGGGACCCGTTATGCAATGGCCGATATCGGCGGCGGCAGCGTCGAGATAGTCACCGCACTGGGAAACCATATCGACGAGATTTATTCCCTTGAACTGGGCGCGATAGTTTTGACCGAGAACTTCATAACTTCCGATCCCGTCAAAAGGGGTGATTACCTGCGGATGCGCAGGCGCATTCGTAAAACACTCAAAGCGGCGTTTGCCCCCGAGGAATTCCCGGTGCAATGCCTGGTCGGCTCGGGGGGGACCATGACTTCCATTGCAGCCATGGTCATGGCGATGCGCAAGGAAGAATACGGCTCCATCCATGGCTACGAGGTGTTGCGCTCGGAGATCGTGCATCTTCTCGCCATGCTCCTGAGAAAGGAGCTGAAGGAGAAAAAGTCCATATCGGGCCTGAATCCCGACAGGGCGGACATCATCGTGGCCGGCGTGACCGTTGTGGACGAACTGATGGATATCTTCAAGGTTAATCTCCTGAAAATAAATGAAAGGGGGCTCCGGGAGGGATTAATCCTGAAGGGGCTGAAAAAGCGAAACCTCCTACCCGCTGAGAATCAGCCGAGAAACTGGAGGGATGCTGTCCTCGAATTTGCCCGTTCCTGTCACCACGATGAAGAACACTCCTCACAGGTGGCCAGGCTTGCCTTGCAGCTATTCGATGCGCTTGCAACCCCGGCGGGCTTTTCTGATAAAGAGCGAAGGATGCTCGAAGCAGCGGCGCTTCTCCATGATGTAGGCTATTTCATCAGCTATTCGGGTCATCACAAGCATACATACCATCTTATCCGCCACGCCGACTTGTTCGGCTTCACGCCGCGGGAGCGGGAAATCATCGCGCATGTTGCCCGCTATCACAGGAAATCGCTCCCCAAGAAAAAACATGAGAGTTTCGCCCGGCTGACATTGCAGGATCAGCAACTTGTCATGAGACTGGGAGGTATCCTGCGCCTTGCCGACGGCCTGGACCGCCGTCGCAACGGCCAGGTGTCCGCTCTCGACTGTTCACTTTCCAGATTGGCCTTCACTGTAAACGTGACAGGCGAAGGTGATATTTCCGTTGAACTCTTTGGCGGCAAGGCCAAGGGCGACCTCTTCGAGGCAGCCTTCAGAAAGAAACTGGTGCTCCTCTCTGTGCAACAATCATGAGCCGCGTCTCGCCCTGGCGGACGTTTTGCCCAGTGGGTTCCATTTGTCTGGAGTGAAAATCGAGGAATGAAAAGAAAAAAGGTCACTCTCCCAAGGGAAAGTGACCTTATGATTTCTGGCGTCCCCTACCGGATTTGAACCGGTGTCGCCGCCGTGAAAGGGCGGTGTCCTGGGCCGGGCTAGACGAAGGGGACT
>JBGQDJ010000127.1:0-7370 GCA_041495805.1 Geobacteraceae bacterium | reverse complement strand
TATTCTATTTCGTTAGGAAGGTTGCCTTAGTATCCTCAATTATTGCCCTGGCTCAACTCGCCATTCATATCGGCATGAATAATAATATTGTTGATGAAATAGTCGGCTTGAAAAAAGCTTATGGCTTCAATCTCGCTGGAATCAATTTTACCCGGGTGCAGGCCCTTTTTTATGAGCCGAAAGGGCTGGGGGCTTTTCTTGGAGTTTCGTTACCGTTATTTTTCAAAAAGCGTCAGTGGCTTCTTTCTGTTTTAGTCATGTTGGTTGGCATGTTAACCATGAGCCAGACTTTCATAGTCTTTTGTCTTGCCGCTTTCATTGTATTTTTTGTATGTCGTAATGCGCTGAGAACCAGATCCATTATTTTGTTCTCCATGCTGATGCTCCTTCTAACTTTCGAGGCCGTTTCCCTGGCAAAAAACTATATTATTGAAAACGCCTTGACGTATAAGCAGGAAGTAATTTATAAAATCGTAGCTCAGAGAGCAATAACTCGCTTATCTGTCGATGAGGATGACAGTAATGAGTTGCTGGGTATTCCTCTGCAGAGGGACCTTGAACTTCCCGTGGTAAAGTTTTTCAAGGATTATCCATACATGTTGCTGACCGGTTATGGTCCGCTTAACAATATTTTGATACCCGATAAATATTTTGAAGGGAACTGGAGCTATTTTGCCCGCCAGGAGGGTAGATTTAAAGGGCATATTGATATGGGCTGGTTTAATCTGATATTTGAAATGGGAATCATCGGATCTATAGTGATCTTTATGGTCATCTCGACAAGTAGCTCTATGTTGTTTTATGATAAATATTATTCGTTCGTTTTGCTCGGTTTTTTCTTCCACCGTATTGATATGTACGTTGTGGTATTATACGCAACGTTATTGACAACTAAAATAAAATCAAAATACAATGTATCAAATATAAAGAACTACTCTGTTCGCTGAATTTACCTAACCTATGAACATATTAATAATAAACGATTTCAGTTTTGTAAACGGCGGTGCGAGCCAAGTAGCGATATTAAGCGCCATAGGCCTAGCTTCATCAGGGTACGGCGTCACATATTTTTCTGCTGTAGGGCCGCCTGATCCACGCTTGGCAGAATCGGGGGTTGAGGTTGTCTGCCTTGGACAAAGTGAAATACTGCAAGATAGTAACAGGGTTCGAGCCGCTGTTTGGGGAATATGGAATCTGCCGGCTAAAAACGGCTTCGATAAGATTTTAAATAACTTCGATCCTTCGAATACAATCATCCATCTTCATAGCTGGACAAAAGCGCTCTCTTCAAGCGTCGTCCGGGTGGCAATTCAACGCAGATTTAAAATCGTTGTGACCATGCATGATTATTTCCTGTCATGTCCCAATGGCAGTTTTTTAAACTACCAACAAAGTGTGATCTGCAAGCGCGATCCTCTCTCTATTGGCTGTTGTTTTACCGATTGTGACTCCAGAAACTACTTGCAGAAATGCTGGCGCCTTCTGCGCCAGTTAGTCCAGCAACGTTTCGGGATGCTCCCTGGTTCGATAAAGCATTTCATTGCGGTATCCAGTTTCAGCAAGGATATCCTGAGACCTTTTCTGCCGGGTGATGCGACATTACACCAGGTTAACAATCCTGTGAGTGTAATGAAAACCTCGCCTGTCAAGGTTTCGGAAAACAATACATATATCTTTGTCGGTCGTCTCTCCAAGGAAAAGGGGTGCCTTCTTTTTGCTGAAGCTGCTCTACGGCTTTCGGTAAAGGCTACTTTCATCGGTGGGGGTGAGTTAACGAATCAGGTTCTGGACATTTATCCGGAAGCACATGTCACCGGATGGCTTCCGCAAGACAAAATGCAGACATATCTCGACTCTGCGCGTGCCATGGTTTTTCCCACCCTATGGTACGAAGGCCAGGGGCTGTCTGTCATCGAGGCTCTGGCACGCGGGATACCGGTAATACTATCAGATACCTCCGCTTCTCGGGAGATGGTGAGAAATGGGATCAGCGGCCTATGGTTCAAGAGAGGTGATCTGCAGGACTTGATCGAGAAGATGCGACAAATGTCCGATCCTGAGTTTGCCAAACGGATGGGAAAAGTCGCATATGAAGATTACTGGTCTTCACCTTGCACCTTGGAGCGCCATATCAAGGAACTGGAATGCTGTTACAGCCGTATCCTCGGCCAGGCGAAAGGTTGATTCATGGAGGTTGTTGTTTGCATACCCACACTCAACCCGGGAGGACGGGCCGAGGAACTGCTCGGCTCCTTGCGGGCTCAGGTTGATATCAGCTTCAGGGTATTGATCATCGATTCCGATTCCGACGATGGCTCCATGGATATATTCAGGGCAGCTGGCGCTGACGTCCATACGATTCGAAGGGATGAATTCAATCATGGCAGAACCCGACAACTCGGCGTAGAAATGGCACAGGAAGCCTATATAATCACTTTCATGACCCAGGATGCTGTTCTGGCAACCCCTGAGTCACTAAAGAATCTGCTCCTCTCGTTTCAGGATGGATCTGTTGCAGCGGCTTATGGCCGCCAGTTACCCGCAAGGGACGCTAGCCCCATAGCTGCCCATGCACGTATCTACAATTATCCTGACAGGAGTATGACTAAATCAATTGAAGATGCTTCCAAAATGGGAATAAAAACGGTTTTCATCTCGAACACCTTTGCCGCGTATCGTCGTTCCGCACTTCTCTCTGCAGGGGGGGTTCCCGGCGAAGTGATATTGAGCGAAGATATGTATGTTGCTGCCAAATTGCTGCTGAGCGGTTTCAAGGTTGCCTACCGTGCAGATGCTTGCGTTTATCACTCGCACAATTATTCTATTCTACAGGAATTTCGACGTTACTTCGATCAGGGTGTTTTCCATGCCAGGGAATCCTGGATGCGTGAGCTTTTCGGCCAGAATGAGGAGGAAGGAAAGAGGTTTATTATCTCTGAGTTGAGTTATCTTATGAAGAGATCACCTCTTCTGATACCATCTGCAATGCAGCGAAATCTATTTAAGCTCGCTGGATATAAACTCGGTCTAAAAGAAGAGTTTTTATCTGTATCGCTTAAAAGACGTCTCAGTATGAATAAAGGATTTTGGAAATGAAAGACACTTTGTCATTCTGAGGAGCGTAACGACGAAGAATCTTCGGTTTTAGCCTGCGGAATCAAGTTGCTTCACTGCCTATGGTCGTTCAGAATGGCAGAAAACCCAAAATGTCGGAGTAGTATTAACTGCCTTGCAGATTCTTGCAATACATGTGTACATGTGGTTGCCATGAGTGAAACCCTAGTAGACAGGAGGGCTCATGAGATTGCAGCCATCTCGTCACAAGACAACAGTATATTTTTCCGTGAACGTCCATGGGTAATGTGGGCGAAGATCTCTTCCGTGTTCTCATTATCTTGGTTATCATTTCCGCGAACCGCGATTTTTATAAAAGGCTTTCCTTCAGCAATCCAAAAAACGCAGTTATTATTTGTAACTGGCCCTAAATAGTCTATAATTTACCTTCGGAGATGATCCACACAATGTCATTTCGATTCTATTAAAAATCGTGGACCCCGCCTGTGGGGCTCTTAAGGGGCTGTCACATGACAAAATCACTCTTACCGCTCAAATCTTCAAGTGAAATTATGTTCGACGCCGTTGAAGAACATCTGGCACCGGATAACCAGAGGATACCCGACATCTCCATTGTCAGTCGTTTTGACAACAATCTTTTTCAAGAACGTCATTGGGTGAAGTGGTCATTGATGCTCGTGGACATAGTTGCCCTGCAGATTTCACTCTACATCGGCTATCTTGCCAATCTGCCGTTTGCTGACGTCCAGCCTATGGCCATAAACTCCAGCCATTATTTCTCGCTTGTGTTGGGAATGGCAATGGTCCCCGTCGGCTATTGGCTGATGCGGCTCTATCCCGGTTACGGCTTTACGGTGGTGGAGCGACTCCGTCGCCGCGTCCGCGCGACAGCAGCTTTCCTGGCTCTTTTCATCTCCTGGGACCTATTTTCCAACCCGGATGCGGGAATAACGAATGTTCTCCTGGCGACCCTCGCCATCTCATTAATTCTCCCCCCGATGATCCAGTCGGTTTTCCGTTCCATCCTGATTCGCCTGAACTGCTGGGGATCTCCTGTGCTGGTGCTGGGAGCCGCAAAAACCGGTGAGCACGTGATTAACTCGCTGATCAAGAATCCGGAAATGGGGTTGCGTCCGGTGGCCGTCTTTGATGACGATCCTGCAAAGGCCGGTAAAACGGTTGCAGGGGTGCCTGTTCACCATGGGCTTCACCACGCCAACGATCTTTCCGAAAAAGTAAAGTATGCATTGCTGGCAATCCCTGGGGCAGACAGGGATCTGCAACTTGAGATCGTGAGAGAATTAAGATTCCACCATATCATAATCATTCCGGATCTCATCGGCCTGCAAAGCCTATGGGTAGAGGCGAGGGACATGGGAGGGGTGGTCGGCCTCGAAATCAGAAAGAATCTCCTGTTGCGCAGAAACTGGGTTATAAAACGTTCCATGGATTACATCTTGGGGGTCCCTCTGTTTCTGATCAGTGTCCCTGTTCTGGGAATTATTGCCATCTGGATAATGATCGTCAACCCTGGGAACCCTTTCTTTTCTCAGGTGAGAGAAGGTCGCGGAGGGAAAAAATTCAAGGTCTGGAAACTACGCACCATGTATTCGGACGCAGAGAAACTTCTGCATAAGCACCTTGCCGAGAACCCGGAGGCGAGACATGAGTGGAATCATTTTTTCAAATTGAAGAACGATCCTCGCATTCTGAAGGGGATAGGCACTATTCTGCGCAAAACAAGTTTGGATGAACTGCCGCAACTCTGGAATGTGTTGAAAGGAGAGATGAGTCTTGTCGGGCCGAGACCTTTTCCCCATTATCATCTTGAGCAATTCAACTGCGATTTCCGCAATCTTCGCAGAAGCGTCATCCCGGGGATGACCGGGATGTGGCAGACTGAGGCGCGTAGCGATGGCGACCTTGCCGTACAGGAGTCTCTTGACACCTACTATATCCGCAACTGGTCAATCTGGCTTGATCTAAGCCTGTTAGGACGAACAATATTGATTGTCCTTACCGGGAAAGGGGCTTATTGAGACCACATTCTCCGACATAAAGCCCTTCTTCCCTTCCCCGGATTCACTTCCATTTTGCCGTCAGTCTTAACCGGGCATGGCTCTTTATTTCCATCCACTTTGCCATGTCTTCCGCCGGCATCTTCTCTCCGTATTCCCGGAAGAATGCAATAAACACCCCGACAAAAAAGGCGATAATCGTGGACAAAATTACTATCAGGGAACGTTTCGGCCCGCTTTTTTTCGCGGGAACAACGGCATCGTCGAGCACCTGGAGTGCGGAGGAGTCCTTGGCCTCGTTTAGCTTCGCCATCTCGTACTGTTTTGTCAGCTGTTCGTAGAGAAGCTCCTGGATCTTCAGTTCCCGGAGCCTCCTCGCGTATTCAAGGCCCAGGTTCGGAAGATTGCCTACAGACGGGATCGCGTCTCCACCCATGCCGCTCCCCTCATACTCCCCCAGTTGTCCGCGCAGCCTCGATATCGCCGACTGGAGAAGCCTGACCTGGGGGTTTTCGTCGGTCTGATAGCTTCTTAAGGTTGCGAGTTGCACCTCCTTTGAAATAAGCTCCGCCTTCATCTGGGCTATTCCCTGGATGGTGGCGATAGCCTGGGAATCGACCTTTACCGCCTTGTTCTTTTCCTGGAACGACCTCATGGAATCTTCGGCATTTTTCAGGTCTATCCTGACCACCTCCAGCCGCTTTTCAAGAAAAGACCTCTCGGTGCCGGCCTTGGTGAGATTGAGCTGCACGCTTTTATTGAAGAGCTCCTCCACAAAGGCATTGGCAATGGCGGCGGCCCGTTTGGGGTCCTTGTCATCGGCCACGATGGAAATAATGCCGTCCTTTTTGTCCGCCTGCATCTTGACACTGGCCTCCAGTGCCCTCCTTGTATCTTCCGGAGTCTTTGTCTTGTAAACCTTTTCCAGGGCCAGACGCCTGATGACCGCATCCTCCACCGACCTGCTCTTCAGTATCCCCAGGTAAAGATCCGAGCCCCCTCCCAGCGCCCCTCCAGCCAGGGAGGCAAGTCCGCCGCCGCTTTGGCCGAGCATGGCGGAGAGGGAGGAAAGACCGCCCCCTTCCTTCTGGGGTGGGAGGACCTTTGCAGTGGAGGTATATATGTTTGGCAGTTGCAGGCTGTAGATTATGGAGAGAATCGCAGCTGCCCCGCACAACATGAGTATGACCTTCCTGTGCCTTACCAAGACCAAGACAAGCTCAATCAGTTTGATCTCCCGCTCTTCCATCCCCTGCCCGGTACCGTTATCATTCATAACATTCCGCCTCCTCTATAGACCGGCAGCGACCATCACACCGGCAGTGAGGGCGATCTGCGACAGGATGGTGGTAATGTCCTTGATTTCCCTCATCCAGGCTATCCTCTCCAGTTTTTGCGGCACGATGACAGTATCACCGGGGTCAAGGCGATTGGCATTGAAGCCTCCGAATGTCCATCTGCGATCTCCGTCATCCCAGCGGAGGCCGAAGGAGGACTGCTGCTTGCTCATTACCGTGCCGTCGGCCTTGACCACGAACATGTCGTCCTCTTCCCCATCCCTGGTGACGCCGCCCGCCTTTTTCAGGTAATATGATACGTTGCTGTCGGGCATATAGACAAAAGAGGTAGAGTTGTAAACAAACCCGAGCACATTGACGACCTTGGATTCCGGGGGTATTTCGAGCGTGTCCCCCCCCATGACTTCCAGATCATATGTGCTGTCCCTGAATTCATCCAATGATGCCAGGCGGATTACAACACGCCCCTCGGCCGCTTTCTTCTTCAGCAACTGGACGCTTCTCAAGAGCCCGTCCAGGGATGCCTTGGTGGCCTCCAGCTCTTCTCTGGACGCGGCAACCGAGGCTACCTCACTCTGTTTCTGCATGATGTCGAACTCTGTCTTTATAAGCACCTCGTTCATCCTCTTCTGTTGAAGCTCCTGAACCGACTTCCTGAAAAATTTCGCCCCCTTGAGATAAGCCCTGGTGGTATATCCTCCGGCACGGATGATGATTGAACTCAGTTGTTCCCCTTTGTGAATGGAATATGTCCCCGGAAACCGCACCTCGCCGTTCACGTTCACGAACCTGTCCTGGGCTTCGAGCCAGTTTTCCACCCCACGCACAATCAGGGCGTCATCGGGTTGCAGCAGGAGGTTATGGTCAGGATCGCCGGAGATCGCCCTGGCCAGGTTGATATTCACTCTTTCCGCCTTGGCCTCCCCTTTTTTCACAACGACACGGGTCAACTCGGCCTGATCGAGGAATGCGTTGCGCT
>JBGQDJ010000126.1:0-7403 GCA_041495805.1 Geobacteraceae bacterium | reverse complement strand
TGGGTCAACCGTCCCCATCTCGACTTCCGCGGATTCTGCGGCACCATCGTCTCGGGCTCGATACGGCCGGGAGACGAGGTACAGGTTGCCTCATCGGGGCGGACCAGTCGCGTAGCCAGGATCGTCACCATGGACGGCGACCTGGATGAGGGAGTGGCCGGGCAGGCAGTGACCCTGACATTGACCTCCGAGATCGACATCAGCCGAGGCGACATACTCTCGACGCCGGATGCCCCCCCCCGGCTCTCCCGGCACCCGGAGGCGCACCTGGTCTGGATGCACGACGAACCCCTGCAGCCGGGGAAGGTCTACCTGGTGAAGACCGCTTCCGCGGTCACACCAGGCAGGGTATCCCGAGTCCACTACGCGGTGGACGTTAACACGCTGGAGCAAAATCAGGCGCCGACACTGGGCCTCAACGGAATCGGCGTCGTGCGGCTTGAGCTGGACCGGGCCGTCGCTTTCGATCCCTACCGGCAAAACCGCGACACCGGGAGCTTCATCATCATCGACCGGTTCAGCAACGCTACGGTGGCAGCAGGAATGGTGATCTCGGCGGCGCCGGTCGAGGTGCAGACGGCTCGGCCGGAGCGGGGAACGGGAGTCACGGAGGAGGCGGGCTTCCTCCCCCGGCGCGTCAGCCTCACCGAGCTCGCCATCAGCGGCACCGAGATGGGGGTGGCGGATCTGACCCGGGAATGGGGTCCAATCGAGTTCGAGGTGTCGGCAGGGTTCCTAGACTATATCGGCAAGGGGAACCGGGTTCTCGTCAGGCTTCGGGATGTGGGGCAGCTGGAGCCGGTGGCCCGGATGGCCTACGAGCACAACCTCAACTTCGAGTTCGGCCGTTACCGGGACCGGGTGAATGTTATCCTCTATAAAAACGGTCCCGAGCCGGTACCCAAGGAGCTGGAGGGGTGGGGGCTGTAACTGCGGCTATTGCTCGACTCTGTCGATTTTATGTGGCATATTTACCATTGACAAATCCCATATGCTCCCGTATTCTTCATGAAAACTGAATAGATGGCTTTCTTATCGAGAGTGGTGGAGGGACAGGCCCTGCGAAACCACAGCAACCGGCCCGGCAACGGGCGTCAGGTGCTAAATCCTGCCGTTAATGCGGCAAAGATGAGAGAGGCGCTTAAGAATAGAGTATTATGTCAAAAGCCCCTTCTCATCCCGCAGAGAAGGGGCTTTTTCATTTCCTTCGTAATTTTCGGACAATGGAAGTTTTATGTACACCGGTATAGTTGAACCAAAATCCGTAACATTTGACATTGATCTCAAGCTGGAGAGCGGCCGCATTCTCGGTCCGATCACAATTGCCTATGAGACATACGGCGAACTGAACCGGGATCGCTCCAACGCCATCCTTGTGGCCCATGCCTGGACAGGTAGCGCACACCTTGCGGGGAAATACGGCGCAGAGGACGCCAAGACGGGCTGGTGGGACGCCATCGTAGGCCCTGGCAGGCTCCTGGATACGGACCGATACTGTGTTATCTGCGCCAATGTGATCGGCTCCTGCTACGGCTCCACCGGCCCGACATCCATCAACCCGAAAACCGGTAAAAGATACAACCTCTCTTTTCCGGTGATAACCGTACGCGACATGGTGCGGGCGCACCAGCTTCTCTTCGACTACCTGGGGATTGATAAACTCTTGACGGTCCTCGGAGGGAGCATGGGAGGGATGCAGGCACTGGAATGGGCAACCCAGTTTCCGGACAGGATCGCTTCGGCTGTGGTGCTCGCAACATCCGCGCAACCCTCGGCCCAGGCCATTGCCATGAACGCCATTGCCCGCTGGGCCATATTCAACGATCCGACCTGGAAAAAGGGGGAGTATCGGAAAAACCCCAGGGACGGCCTTGCCCTGGCCCGCGGAATCGGCCACATCACTTTCCTGTCCGATGAATCGATGACCGCCAAGTTCGGCCGCAGGTTTTCCGCCAAGGACGGACTGTTCGATTTTTTCGGACAGTTCGAGATCGAGCGCTACCTTTTATATAACGGCACTAGCTTTGTGGACCGTTTTGACACCAACTCTTTCCTCTATCTCGCCAAGGCCCTCGACCTTTACGATGCGGCGTGGGGATGCGAAACCCTGGAGGAGGCGTTTTCTTCAGTCAAGGCGCCGCTCCAGTTCTTTGCCTTCTCTTCCGACTGGCTCTATCCTCCTTATCAGACCGAGGCCATGGTCAAGGCTCTGGAGAATATCGGCAAAAAGGTGGAATACCACCTAATCGACTCCTCTTATGGCCACGACGCATTTCTGCTGGAACATGAAACCTTTGCCCCGATGCTCCGGGCGTTTCTGGAAAAAATAGGGGCTGGGGCTGGTAGCTGGTAGCTGGTGGCTGGTAGCTGGTCACTGGTCACTGGTCACTGGTCACTGGTCACTGTCCCGGACAAACCCCTTGCCTGAACCTAATAATCATGGTATTTTTTGGGGCAATTATCTCTAGGAATAGCCATGAAAATAACCATTCTCGGCAGCGGCACTTCCACCGGGGTACCGATGGTCGGTTGCAGCTGCCCTGTCTGCTCTTCAGATGATCCGCGCAACAAGCGGACCCGTGCTTCGATCGTTGTCGAGTCGGCCGACAGATATATTCTGGTGGACACCTCCACCGACCTGAGAAAACAGGTCCTCCGGGAAAAGATTCCCCGCATCGACGCCGTGCTCTTCACCCACTCCCATGCCGATCATATCCACGGGATTGACGATATGAGGGGTTTCCATTTTATCCATAAGCGGATTATACCCTGTTACGGGGACAGGGAGACCATCGCTACCATATCCAAAAATTTCTCATACATATTCAAAGGGCTTGATGCCGCCGGATACGCGCCTCTCCTGGAATCGCACATCCTCTCAGGCCCGTTTACGCTCTTTGGCCTGAAGATAATCCCGATACCGCTTATACACGGTGCCATGACTGCAACAGGTTACAGGATCGGCAATGTTGCCTATCTGACCGATTTAAGCTGCATCCCTGATGCTTCCATGGATCTTCTGACCGGGCTGGAAACACTTATAATAGATGCCCTGCGCTACACCCCCCATCCCAATCACCTGAATATTGAAGGTGCGCTGAAGGTGGTGGAGCGATTGAAACCCCGACGCGCCCTTTTTACCCATCTCACCCATGAAGTATCCTACTCGGACGGGAGTAAACTCCCGGTCGGGGTGGAATTAGCCTATGACGGCCTGACAATTGAAATGAGTTGATTGGAAGATACTGATGCATGAAGATATCCGCCTGCATGGATTTGTAGGAAAATATATCGAATATTTCGCCATCGCGGCAGGCATCGATGCCCATAAGCGCTATTTTTTCAACATCGACCGGAAAGATGATGACAAAATCAGATTTTTCGCGGCAGGCAACGAAATTGTGCTGGGACCGGAAGGGGTAAGCCACCAGGGGGTCGGCGGTTCTTTCTGCGAGTATATGTTTGGTGTTGATCAGCCGATCACCGACATGTCAAAGGGTGAGGTGAAAAACCGTCTGGTCATGTTCGGCGGCCATTACGACAATGAAACCGGGACCCTGAGATTCAGCGATATGACATCAGGCTTCCAGAGTTACGATAAGATCTTCTTTGACGGCAATGCCGTAAGCAACTATTTTTTCTTTCTCCATTCTCCCAGGATTACCGTCCCTTTGAAAAAACAGCAGGAGCATCTCCTGAAGCTTTTGGGTAAAACTATCAAACGCTCTGCCGCGGTGAGGAAGGAAGATGATAATGCCATTATCCGCGAAATATTTCCCCTTTTACATGATGCAGGCGCCCAATTCTTTCTCTTCAAGCTGATCAACAAACGGCACCAGGAGTATTGCGACTTTTTCAGGTCCCTTTACCTGAAAAACAAGAAGATTGCCGATGAGGAATTTGCCGCGCTTACAGCCCTGGCCGGCAGGCATGATATCGATCGCTACCAGCAGGAACGGATGCGCATTGATGTGATGTACAAGCATCCCGACAATATGAGGATAGTCGATGAATACAAGAATATCCTCATTGCCTGCAACCGGAAGGGAGAGATCAACAAGCTTGAAAACGCCCGCCTGACAAGGCTGAAAACCCTTTCGGTCCGCAACAAGATCCCGGGCGCCCTCTTTTATACCCTCGATGAGTTGTTGAAAAGGGACAAGAAGATGGTGGACCTGGAAGAAAACGTCTATATCTCTGAAACCAGGCAGATACTGGAAGGCCTGTTTCTCTCCGCAAGCCACATTGAAAGCACAATCGATTGCGATGACATGCTGAAACTCCTCAATGCCAAAAAGAAGGCGGCGGAAAACCGGGACCACACCTTCGAAGAGCTGCTCCTGGATACTTCCAAGGCGTGCGATGAAAAAATCCGCGACGGCGCGGACATATCACTTTTGGAAGGGTTTTCTTACATTATCACCTATTTCGACCGTTACGACGCCGCCTCTTCACAGATCAACCAGCTTGCCTTTATGGAGAATGTGAGGATATCCGAAGAAATGGTCCGAAGCATACTTGGGAACAAGTGCGAATTTGACCTGGTTCAGCCCGGGCTTTTTGAAGAGCTCTTTATAGCCGGGCTCCTGGAAAATAAATACGTGGGGAGCTACGGAAGAAAAAAGGTTAAGGCGCTGAATGCGGGACTCAAGCTGATCGAAGAAAAAAGGATGACAACCTCTGATCTTCTGAACGGGCTCCTGGAGATCAATGCCGAGGAGAGGCTTTTTGTAGTCACCCTGAAAAATGTCCGTGAACGGATCAAAAACTTCTACTCGAAATATTCTACCAGGGCCGATCAGGACTCTCTCAGGCTGGAGATAACCGAAGAGTTGCGCCAAAGGAAGCAGATCGATAAGGAGATACCACGGGGGCTCTTCGATGAGGTTATTCTGGCCATCAAAAAGGAAGCAATCTATATCCATAACCTTTTGCCCGCCATAATCCTGGAGAAAAACATCCCGTTGCGCGAGGATTTCCTGGAAAATTCCGGTCTCGACCGTTTTTACGTGGAGGAACTGGAACGGGAGTACTTCGCCTTGAACAACCTCAACATGGATGAGCTTTACGACATCAGGAAAGGGCTCAACTGAGAAAGTCACTGGTCACTGGTCACTGGTCGCTGGTTACTGGTCGCTGGTTACTGGTCGCTGGTCGCTAGTCGCTGGTCGCTAGTCCGCTTGCTCTCCCCTTGCATCTCCCTGTGAATTCCTTTAGAGTAGTAGGTAGTGTAAAATATTTACTCAAAGGTCAGAGCATGGAATCCGTACAAACCCAGATTCTCCAGTTGCAGGAGAAGATCGCCGGTTTCGGCAAGGAAAACCTGGAAGAGATGCTTCATGCCGTGGCCTTGGGAGTACGCCTGGTGGCCGGCAGAGAGCGGATCAGGATTTATCTGGAGGACCTTACCCGCGGCGCACTTTCATGCGCTTATGCCTCCGGCCCCTTCTCCACCCAGATCATGGAAACCCCTTTCCCAATCATTTCCCCGGATTCAATGGTTTCAACCATTTTCATATCCAGAATGCCGTCCGAACACAATCCCTCAGATGGCGAAGGCCCTTCCCTTGACCGGGCTTTCGCCGACCGTTTCGGCATAGGCTACAGCTATCTTATCCCCCTGACCAGCCTGGGGAACTCCCTGGGAGTGGTCTCTGTCGATTGCGAGGATGCGGCGGACAGGATTGACCTCCTTGCCGGAACTCTCCTTTGCGATTTCGTCGGGAACGTTGGCGAAAAGCTGGACCTTGCCCGCAAGTACCACCAGCAACTCCTTCTTGCCCGCAGGGTGGAGGAGTATAAAAAACGGGAAGCGGCCGGGTTCATGGTCAGGTCGGCTGTCCGTCTTATCGATCACCTCTCCCTCGCAGCCGTGCTGGTCCCTGTTATTGGCAGAAACGGCGAGGAGACAATGGGGATTCTTGCCAGCCACTCAGAGGACCCGGTGCTCAAGGCGCAGTTTGACGCTCTGGGTGAAATCGCCCTTGAAAAGGGGACTTCCCTGATATCCCGCTACATGGACAACGGCGCGGTCATTTCCGATGAACGTCTTCTCAAACCCCTCTACTTCCCCGATCTGACCTCCCAGAGGCTTCAGAAACGCGCCATAACCGAACAGATGGCGCTCCGCTCGCTTTACGTGGTTCCCCGTTATGAGCCGGATACCCGCAAGGTGATCTGTCTGGTCAATTATTTCACCCATGAAACCTATCGGTTCACCGACTTTGAAATGGGTCTTCTCCAGACCCATGCGGAGATGGTGGAGAGGGTCATTCGGGAAATCGGCGGCGAACACCTGGAGATCAAGGTTCTGGCGGAAATCAGCGAACTGCTCAGGGAGCCGGGCGAAGGGCTTCAGCCGTTCCTCACAAAGGTCCTCTCGATGGCAACCGAGCTGATCGGCGCCGACACCGGGAGCATTGCCGTCATATCCGAGCGGGACGGCGAGAAATGGCTCGTGGTTGAGGATGAGCATGGGAATATTGTCGGTGCGAAAAACAAGGAGTGGCTGAAGAAAAATATCCCTCCGTTTAGGATCGGCGGCTTTGACCTCCCCGCAGTGGAGCGCAGCCTGACCGGGTTTGTGGCCTGGAGCCAAAAACCTAAGATAATCGGCCGTGTCGAGGAGGAGATGGAAGGGGGAGGTTTTCATCGATCCATGCACGATCTTATCAGGAGTGAAATCGCAGTGCCGATCATAAGCGATGAAGAGGTAATAGCGGTCATATGCCTCAATTCACTGAAGCCGGCCTATTTCACCGAGGAACACCAACGGATCCTGCAGATAATAGATCACCTCACTTCCCGCCATATTTCCGATATCCAGCGCATTGAACGCCTGCAGAGAGAGGTGACGCACCTCAAAAGCGACATTGCCTACAAGGACCCACATGTCTCGTCCTACCGGCTCGGGAACATCATCGGCAACAGTCGCAAGGCCCAGGAGATAGTCGATTTCATCAACACCGTATCGCTTCCTCTGATCAACCGTATCTCCCTCTGGAGCAAGAACGTGCTGCAGGATGCGACCATCGGCCTCCCTTCCATCCTGGTGCTCGGCCAGACCGGCGCAGGGAAGGAATTTTTCTTCAACAACCTCTACAACAAGCTGAATGAGATATACAGGAAAGAGATCAACCCCAATGGCGAATTGCAGGTGAAGAAGACCAATATCGCCGCCTATAGCGGTGAGCTGACCTATTCCGAGCTTTTCGGTCATAAAAAAGGGGCCTTTACCGGCGCCTACAATGACCGTAAGGGAATTCTGGAAGAGGCTGACGGCGGGGTGGTTTTCCTTGACGAAATCGGCGACGCCGATCCGAAGACCCAGGTCCAGCTCCTCCGCTTTCTTGACAATGGCGGTTTCATGCGGCTCGGCGAAAATATTGAACGTTACGGCAGGG
>JBGQDJ010000125.1:0-7454 GCA_041495805.1 Geobacteraceae bacterium | reverse complement strand
GGTCGCTGATCAGCGACGGACCGGGGGTCATCAGCTCCAGGCGGACGACGAGGGCAAGCAGCCCGCCGACCAGGAAAAAGAGAAAGGTGGTGTAAAAATACATCACCCCGATCCGCTTGTGGTCAAGTGTTGCCGCCCACGACCAGAATCCCTTCTCGGTCAGGTAGCCCCGATCGTCGGTTGCGGTGTGTGCTGTTGCGTCCGTCATTACATTTCCCGTAATCCCTGTCGGTATTTAACCCTTCACCCTTATTTCAGCGTTTTTATATAAGCAATAATCGCGGTGATATCTTCGTCCTTCAGGGTCCCCTTGTAGGTCGGCATGATCGGCTGGAACCCCTTCACAACCCTGGCGCCGGGATCGAATATGGACTCCTTGATGTAATCCTCGTCAGCCACGACCATTGAGCCGTCGGACAAGGATGTTTTCCTGTTGTAGAGTCCCTTGAAGGTCGGACCGATCTTGGGTGTACCGTCCACGGTGTGGCAGGAGAGGCACCCCGATTGCTCCATTATCTCATGCCCCTTGTCCGCATGAGAGACAGCGCCGGCCGCTTCCGCTCCTTCATGCCTCGCCCAGGCGTCATACTCCTCCTGTTTCATGACGATCATCTGTGCGCGCATGGTCGAGTGCCCTACTCCGCAGTACTGTGTGCAGAGGATGATAAAACTCCCGGTAATCTTCGGCTGTACCCAGAGGGTTGTGTAGGCGCCGGGGAGGATGTCCTGCTTGACACGGAAGTCGGGGAGATAAAAACCATGGATTACGTCCGTGGCGGTCATGATGAACTTGACCGGTTTGTTGACCGGCACGCGAACTTCGTTTACCTGCGTGCTGCCGTCCGGATATTTGAATTTGTACAACCACTGGCTCGCAGTCACGTTGATCTCTTCCGCTCCGGCGGGGGAGGTCCGGAAGTCCCTGAAAACCAGAAAGCCATAGGTGAAAATAGCCAGGATGAGGATCGATGGGATGACGATCCAGATCGTTTCCAGCAGCTTGTTGTCGGTGATATAGGGTGTTTCAGCATTCGGGTCGAGTTTGTCGCGCCGGTATTTGATGGCGAAATAGATCAGACACCCCTGGGTGATGACGAAAAAAAAGAGCCCGATCAGGGTGATGAAGATAAAGACCGAATCTATTTCTCCTGCTATGTGCGAATATGCCTCGCCGGGCGTTTTGAAAAACTCCATGGGCACCTCAATCCCCTTCCCGTGAGTCCGGAGCGCCCTTCCGCTCTTTGCGCCAGAGGAGTGAGAGGAGGATAACGAGCATGCCGAGCACGGCCCCGCCGGTAATCTTCATCAGGTTGATGGCGGTGACGGCATACTTCTTACCGACAGGATCGTAGTGGAAGCAGTAAAGAAGGACCTGATTCACCAGCCTGGAGCCGCCGATTTTGCCGCCGGCCGCCTCCACCAATGCCAGTTTCAGGTCTGACGGCCGCTGTTCGATGCCGTACAGGTAACGGGCCACCTTCCCCTCCGGTGTCAGGATCACCAGGATCGATGGATGGGCGAAGTTGTTCTTACCCAGCCTCGTATAGCGCAGACCGGTGGTCTTGGCCAGTTGCCCGATTGTCTTATCCGTGCCGATGAGAAAAGGCCACCGCTGCCCCGGATCGTGAATGTCCGGAATCATTCGCCAGGTCTCTACGGACTTTGCCTTTGCCCTGGCAAGCGTTTCCTCAGGGTCTATGCTTACGGTGACTATACTGTAATCCCTTTCAGGCGACAACCCCTTGATAGCTCTCATCTCCGCGGCCAGGTTCCTGAAGATGAGTGGGCAGAGCATGGGGCAGGAATAGTAGTTGAGGCTGAGGATAACCGGTCCGCCGGTGAAGAAATCCTTGAGCCGCACCGTTTTTCCGTCCTGGTCGGTGAATGTGAGATCCATGGGGATCCGGGCGCCCAGTTTCTCGTCCACGCCCACGTCGGGCAATGACTGGTCCTGGGTGGTGTGGGCATGGGACAGACTTGCGGATGAAACCCATCCCATGGATACGGCAAGAAGCAAAACAGTGATCGCCAGATGTGTTTTCATCGATGACAGGCCCATAACAGGATATCCGCAAACGGTTATCTTCCTGCTGGAAAGCTTAGCTTAAGAATGATGATATTGCAACCCATGGTCAGCGATTGGACGGGCTTCCCGAAGAAGCTGAAAAATCGAGCAACCCACTGCGGCAACCGTTTCTTTTAACCCCTCGAAAAAATATTTCAGTCACCGGACCTCCTTGCAAAGCGTAAATTATTTGCTATGTTTTAAATAACGGAAGTAAGGAATACAATCTCAATTGGGAATAAACCCAAGCTTCAAGGAGGAAATATGGACTGTAATGTTGAATCTCACAAAATGCATATGTGTAGCCTTAAAATGCAGGGAATGGATGACTGCATCAAGAGTGTTTCCGATAATCCAACGGTCGAATGCAAGCATTGCGGAGCCAAGGCAAATAGTCTGCAATATGTTTGTGCTGCCCATCTGGAAGATGATGCGCCCAGTGTTGAAGGTGGTCACGGTTCAATTGATCTCGATGAAGTCGGCAAGCCACATGCGGGTGGGAAAGCCTGAGAGGAGTGAGGACGCCAAGCCGCAATTATTACTCCGGCGATTAAAGAGAACAACACTGTTGCAGGGGCGCTGCTTGCAGCGCCCCTGCCATGATATGTTTAATTTCCTTCAGATCTGTCACGCATATAGCAATTCAACCGGTATCTCGAATGTCTCGTTGCATTCGGGGCATCTGAGCGGTTCCACGTCTTCCATTCGCGGCAGGGTCTTGAGGGGCGAAACCTTCCTGTCAAACAGATAGCAGAACGGGCAGGGAAAGGGGCCGGGCGGGGTAAAGGAGAGCCATAGTGCCCTGTAATCCTTTATTGACCGGTCGTTTATCGCCACAAGCCTGCGTTCAATTTCTCTGGCATTCTGTTCGGATTCCTTTCCCCGGTTCTTTTCCGCTTTCGAATATTCCAGTTCCTTCTCAAGAGCCACTTTATTAATTTCAACGGCCTTTAAGAGTTCTGTGAGCATAATCATAACCCTCCTTCCAATTTGAAATTTACCGGAACTAAATCAATGGTTCCGGCTCTAACAGGGTGTTCATCCGGGCAGCCCGATGCCATAATTCTCGCAGACCCTGACGAAATCATTATCCACCGGCGCCATTGCCGCCACTTCCCTTCCGTCGTTTGCGCGAAATGACATTGAACGGCAGTGAAGCATCATGCGCATGGCCGGGAGACCTCCGTAGGCCTGGTCGCCGATGACCGGGAGTCCGCAATGGGACAGATGGACCCGTATCTGGTGGGTGCGGCCCGTGAGTGGGCGTGCCTCAACAAGCGCAGTCCCGGTTCCGCGGACAAGGACCCGGAAAAGGGTGTGGGACTCCATACCGGAGGATGCAACACCATAGCGGAATTTGCCCATTCTGGCCATGCAGGCGTCAACCGGCCACTCATCCTTATCCGGACTGCCGACGACGAGGGCCCAGTAACGCTTCTCCACCTTCCCATCCTTGAGCATTGCGGAGACATAAGTGGCGGCCAGTTTGCTCTTAGGAAAGAACATTACCCCGGAAGTCCCCGAGTCGAGGCGGTGGATCACCCGGGCCGGCTCTTTGACCCCTTGTGATTTCAGGTACGTGTCCACGGCATATTCAACCGTCCCCTTAAGCTGATAGGGGGTGCGTTGGCTGTTGAACCCCGCCTTCTTGTTCACAGCCAGGTATTCCCGGTCCTCATAGAGCATGTCGGCGGATGTGTAGGCCAGCTCGTTGCGACGCTCCGGCTCCAGTATCCCCAGGCATAGCTCATCCCCCTGGCGGAGCGTGCGAGAGGCGACCCGGACCATGCTCCCGGCAACAGTGCATCCTCCCCAGTCGATGATCCGGCGGATATCACCTTTGGAAAGGCTTGGGAAAAGCACCTTTGCCCCGTCATCAAGGCGCATTCCCGCCTGTTCGGCGCCGACTCTCCCTTTCAGGATCATCCGACTCTCCCCTGCGCACGCAAAAGCAGTGCGATGGTCTTTCCGTCGCTGATCCTGCCGTCCAGGGCCATCCGCACCGCCTCTTCGAGAGGGAGACGGAGAGTCGCAATATCCTCGTACTCCTCTTGGCTTGACATCGTCATGCTCAGATTGGTGGCAAGGAACAGGTGTATCACCTCGTCAAAGACCCCCGGCGAAGAGTGGAGAGCCCCGAGAGACTCTATTCTCCCCGCTGCCAGGCCCGTCTCTTCGCCAAGTTCACGCATGGCGCATTTGGCCGGCTCTTCGCCGGGATCAAGGCGGCCTGCCGGCGCCTCGATCATGAATGAGTCCACGGCAGGCCTGAGCTGCCTGATCAGTGTAACCGTCCCGTCGTCGTGAAGCGGGAGAATCGCGGCGCCTCCGGGATGGCGGACTATCTGGTAGGTGTGCCATCCCTTATCCCCGATCTTTACATCCATCTGTTCGATATCCACCACCAACCCCTGGAACAGGATGGCCCGGTTGCGTGTTTCCATCACCATCAGGATTATTCTCCGTTCACAAATTATAGAACAAGAAAAATAAATATCACTATCCCTGCCATATTGGAAGTGCTGATTTTATTGCGTACGCTTTACACTGTTGCATGGAGTGCTAAGATAAAGATATATGAAGGCCAACGGGGAGGTGATTTTATGTACGGTCATGACAGGGTATACAAAAAAGTGGAAATAATCGGCGTATCCAAAACGAGTATAGAGGATGCCATACAGAAGGGGGTAGAGAGGGCCCACAACTCCCTGGAAAAGCTCTCCTGGTTCGAAGTCGGGGACATCAGGGGTCATGTGGGGGATGACGGCAGGATTACGGAATATCAGGTAGTGATGAAGGTGGCATTCCAACTCAAGGAAAAATAAAAAGAAAACCGGAAAATTGACGGGATCTGCGACACGGCATCTCGAAATATTCATCCCTGGATATTTGGATGGAATATTGTCTGTAATTCTGATATAGTTCCGCGAAAAAAATTATGTACGAAAGGCGGATAATACGATGGCGCAGGCAAAAGAGGGTGATAAGGTCAAGGTTCATTATACCGGGAGGCTTGAAAGCGGAGAGGTTTTCGACTCCTCTGAATGCGCTGAAGATGAATGCGGATGCGAAACAGGTCCGCTGGAATTCGTCGTCGGCGATGGTGATGTGATCCCCGGTTTTGACAAGGCGGTTATCGGCATGAGTCCGGGCGATACCAAGACTTTCACGATACCCGTTGAAGACGGTTACGGCGAGAGGAAGGAAGAGATGGTGGCAGTGATGGAACGGAGCACCATTCCGGAGGACCTGACGCCGGAAGTGGGGATGCGGCTGGAGGTAACCCAGGAGGACGGTCAGCAATTCCCGGTAGTTATTACGGAGTTAACCGACACACACGTTACCCTTGACGCAAACCATCCCCTGGCCGGACGAGAACTTACCTTTGATATCCATCTGCTGGAAATCGACTGACCTGCACATAATCCATGTTTACGAACGACAAGAGGGAGACGGAAAGACTGTCTCCCTTTTTTACTGCGATCAATCTCAATTCAGACGAATTCGAGAAAAGCTCCGGATGCAAGGCTTGCGAATCTTGAGGAGCGAGGCGTACATCAGGTACGCCGCAACGACGAAGGATGAGCATAACACAGCAGATGGACTTTTATCGAATTCGTCAGTTCTCGGTGAGGAAGTGCTCCTCGAACAGATCCTCCAATGCCTGGAGATGACGGCTCTCATCCGCCAGCAGGCGCTCGAAGAGGTTTCCCATGGGCGCTCCTGCGCACCCCCGGGACATCCGTTTATAAAAATCAATGGAGCTCTTTTCCAGATGGATTGCATATATCAACGCTTCGCGTGCATCGGAGTCGGGGCTTAAATCCTTCTTGATCAGCACGTAGTCGAGATTCATGGTCGGCACCGGCCGCCTCATGAATTCCGGGTTAGCAACGTGCCCTTCCACGAGAGCCTTTTCCAGTTGATGCTTGTGTTCCAGTTCATCCAGGGCCGCCTCCTTCAGGATCTCCCGTGCCCCCTTGTTCTGCACCTTGCGGATAGCCTCCAGGTAATGCCGGTAGCCGTCGTCCTCCATCTTTATCGCTAACTCCACCGCTGCCTCAAATGTATAACAGACATCCTGCTCGCTCATTATTCGCACGCCTCCTGTTCCCCAAGGATACCCATTTTTTATCATATTGCGAAGGCAACCTCAAGCGGATTGTATACACTTTCAGATAATTTACTTGAATATTATGGTGTTGCAGGTAATTTCCCTCTCCCTTGGACCTCCACGTAGCGGCAGACGCTCCTGAACCGGCAGAACCCGCACTCTTTGGGTGAGATCCGGAAATCTCCCCCTTTCATGGCCCGGACCATAGCGCAGAGGCGGTTGAGGAAATTCCCGTCACCGAGTTTCTGACGCTCTTCCGGCTCTGTACTGAAAAAGCCGGTGAAATCTTCGCCCTTTGCCGAGCTGAAATCCAGTTCGAGGGGCTCAAGCCTGGCCAAAAGCCAGTAAAGGGCGGAATACCGTTCAATACCGGCGCCGGTAGTCTGCTCCAGTTCCCGACAGGCGGCAAGGAGGTAAACCGGCATCTGAAATGAGGTCACGCCGAGATTCTCCTTTTTCAACATCTCCCGGTACTTTCGCAGATCCCCGGCCATCTTGTAATCCACCACCCTTAACCTCTGGTTGCCGTCAACGTCCGCCCGGTCGATCTTCCCCTTCAGCTTGACCGAGGAACCGTCTAGGTCAGCAATATCCATATCTGAAAAGGAATGCTCGAAGAGGCGGGGAACAAGTCCTGACTCATCTGCCCCCTCCATCTCCACCATCTTTCCCAGAATATGGAGAATCTTTTTCTTGCCGATCTCCCAGAGGAGCGGTTCACCGGTGTATTGCTCAGATTCCCAACGTGAGAATACCCTCTCCGAGGTCTCATGAAGGGTGCTCTTGGCCCCTGGAACGTCCCGTATCGGCAGCCGTCCTTCATTGGAAAGGCGCTGGAACAGGGCATGCAGAAGTTCATGCACGAGACTCCCCTCGTCCCTGGCTTCCAGCTCCAGATCGGGCTTTTCCAAAGGCGAAACCCCGACAAGACGCTGGAGAAAATAGCGGAAAGGACAGCCGCCATACTCCTCCAGAATGGTGGGGGCGAATGAGTCGCCCGGAGGGGTCGTATAAAAGGCTGCCAGTTCCTCGGCAATGTCGGGACGTTGCAGGAGCCCGGCATGGATGGAGGATCGTTCGTTGCGCGATTCTCCTTCCTCCGCGGCAAAAAAAGCCTCCCGTTTCTTCTCGATTAACCCATTGGCGGCGATGCGAAGCAGGGAATCCCGGATGGAAACGGAGCCTGGTTCATGCACTGCGAAAAATGCATCACGGGACGCCAGGGTGTTCAGCAGCTCTTCCCTCTCAAGACAGGAAGCAAGCTCCGGGGTTATG
>JBGQDJ010000124.1:0-7514 GCA_041495805.1 Geobacteraceae bacterium | reverse complement strand
GGATCAGGGCGATGGCGACCACCATTCCAGTGGAGGAGGAGGCGAAGTTGTGCACTGTGAAGCCGAACATCTGTGTGAAGTAGCTGGCGGCCTGCTCCCCGCTGAAGTTCTGCCAGTTGGTGTTGCTCGTAAAGCTTATGGCGGTGTTGAGCGCCAGGTGCCACGAGAAAGCCGGTAATTTCTGCGGGTTGAGCGGCAAGATCCCCTGGAGGAGGAGGATCGCAAAGAGGGTCACGCCGCACACGATGTTGAAGAGGAGCAGGCCGATGGCATAGCGCTTCCAGCCCATCTCCTCTTCCCTGTTCACCCCGCAGACCCGGTATAGGAGGTTCTCGCAGGGGGCGAGGAGAGGGGTAAGGAAGGTCCGTTCCCCCTGATAGACCTTTGACATATAGGTCCCGAAAGGCTTGATCATAGCCAGCAGGACGAGAAAAAATAGTATTGTTTGCACCCATTCATACATGTTCATGAGTTACTCTCCGGTTGACAGAATCCCGTCTTTTCCAATGAACTTTACAAAGAAGTATACATAATTAACAAAGCACTTCAATGAAGGGGAGGATGAATATCCGGCATTTTCCCATCCGCTTTGTTTTGCCGGTGATATCGCTGGATTTGAGTACCTTCCCTCACTTCCCAACATTTTTCAGCGGAATTGAAGACCAATATCTGGCCGCGCTCAACCCGTGGCGGCGCAATCGTCGTTGCATCAGGAGGTAATTTGTACCCTCCCTTTTTCATCGCGGCATCATCGGCGAAATCTTCGCCCAGGTAAATGCCGGTTTCAGGATTGAACAAGTAAATCTTCATGGCCATCTCCTCTTTATGCTACGGGATAACATCCGCTTTCTTCTGATTATATTATTATCCCTTATTGCATAAAGATGGGGTCAAAATGGAGGGGGAAGACGTCAAGAATGTGTCAAGATTGAATTATTAACGAGGGGATTAGAGGGAAACTAATCGCTTTGTTTCATTTCCGGCGGCAGGCGCAACTGCGACATTAGCGCGAAATCAGGGAAAACGGAGGGGATTACTTTTGATTCTTTCGCAAAAAGTCCGAACGGTCGTCTCGACCGATAAGGAGAGAACTTCTAACTGCCTGTATGAACAAGATTCCAACGCCTCACAGCCACTCCACACGCTCCGCGACCTTGACCCCTTCGCCGGACATCTGCTTAATGGCCGTTTCCACCGCTGAGATGCCCCCGAACTGGGGGGAGTTCGCGTAGTTGCTGGACCTTGCCCCGCACAGGCTCAAGTCCACGATCACCTCGAGCCCCCTGTCCCGGAATGCCGAGAGTGTCTCCAGGGAGGTGACCCGCAGGCAGCTGTTCAGTGTGCACCCACCCATGACGAGGCTCTTTTTCCCGATGCTGATAAGTCTTTCCACCCACTCCCTGAAGCCGTTGGTGTCGGGGAGAAGGGCGCAGTTCCCCGGTTTGATGAAATAGAACTGATCCGGGTCGATGATCCCCTCGAAACGCTCATCCCAGTCATAGCTGTCCGGAGGAAACGGGCATCTCGTAAACATCACGTCTGTGCGGTGATAAACGGCCTTGAGCAGACCGGCGCAGTTGTCGAACGCCACCTGTATCGGCATGACCTCCCGGTCTCCATCGGACCCCAGCGACCGCATCCATGAACCGGAGGTAAAGGAACGCTGCGGATCGATGAGCAAGAGCGCGGATTCAGAGGTAGAGAGCCGGAGGCAGGGGGTGTTCAGTCTTTCAAGGGCAGACTTGAAATCTTCGGCAACCGCTTCGCCTAGTATATGCCCAAAATTGTCCATGAGCTTCTCCATTCCAGCGCCCCCCCAGACAACACCGTTCTCCGCGGGACCGGTTCCATCCGGCTTGCTCGCGACCGGGGAATCCTGCATACCGGCAGCCTGCGTGAACATCCGCAGCACCTCCCCGTATGCACCGTCCGGGTCCTCGTCAAGCTTGGTCATGCAGGAGATGAAAGAGTCTCTGTCCAGGGGGGCGCGGACGGTGATCAGGTCAAGAAAGGCGAGTATGGACGCCTGTTGCCATTGCCAGCCGAAATGCACGGCTGCCCGGTGAATCTCGGCCCTTGTCAGTATCCCATCTCCATCGAAATCCAGCTCATCAAACAGGACATCTTCGTTCATTTCCGCCCCTTAAAGAATTTGGATTGGATATTCCGGGGTGCGTCTATCACCCCGGAATGGTCTGCGTCAAAGCGACTCTGGAATGATCATCCCTGGTTTCTGTTCAGGGCGTATGGCCAGGTTAGGACCCCCCCGTCCATGAACCCGGTCTTTTCAAAACCGGCGCCATCGAGGATCTTCTGGGCCTCATACCCCCTCAGGCTGATCTTGCAGAATGCGATGATCTCCTTATCCTTCGGCAGGGTATCCAGTTTCTCCCGCAGCATCCCCAATGGGATAAGCGTTGCCCCCTCAATGGATACCTCCGCATGTTCGGCCGGTGAGCGGACATCCAGGAGGATGAAGTCGTCTCCCCTGTCAAGCTTCTCCTTCACCTCCATGGGTGTGATACCCCTTCCGTGGCCGGCCATCTTGTTCTTCATGATATCCGCCGCCACTATCAGGTTGTCCATTGCCGCAGAGTAGGGTGGCGCGTAACCAAGGTCCAGCAGCGAGAGGTCCGCCGCCGTGGCATTGAAAGTCATAGCGGTGGCCGCAACGTCCACCCGCTTGTCCACGTCCCCTTCGCCCACAGCCTGCATCCCGAGGATCCTTCCGCTGGAACGGTCCGCAATGAGCTTCAGGGCTATCGGTTTTGCTTCCGGCAAGTAGTGAGCCCTGTCCGGGAAGGGAGAAAGCACCGTTTCAACTTTAAATCCCGCTTCTCTTGCCCTTGCTTCGCTAAACCCGGTTCTTCCCACGTTGAGGCTGAAAACCTTTACCATCCCGGTGCCCAATATTCCGGTAAAGGCTGCCCTGCCGCCTGCTGCGTTGATTCCCGCAACCCTACCCTGCTTGTTCGCCGTGCTTCCGAGGGGGACGTACACCTCCCTGCTGGTAAAGAGATGGTAGGTTTCACAACAGTCGCCGCATGCATAGATAACCGGGTCGCTGGTATTCAGCCGTTCATCGACCGAGATCGCTCCGTTAAAACCGATCCTCAGTCCAGCAGCCGCCGCCAGAGTGACATTCGGGCTGACGCCAGTGGCAAGGACAACCAGGTCGGTTTTCAGTTCCCCCTGTTCAGTCACCACTTTATCAACGGCGCCGTCTCCCCCGAAGCCGGTTACCCGGCAGGAGGTCATCAGTTCGACATCTTTCTGGCGAACGTGCTTTTCCACCAGCATGGCCATTTCCGGGTCGAGGATTCCGGGGAGAAGCTGATCGCGCACCTCCAAAAGGGTAACCTTCATCCCTCTTTTAATTAAGGCCTCCGCCATCTCCAGGCCGATCAGGCCACCGCCGATAATACAGGCCGCCTTGCCGGGTATAGCCTTCTCCTTTAAAAGAATCGCATCTTCGATAGATTTGACCGTAAAGATGTTTGCAAGGCCGACATTTTTAAAGGGAGGAATGATGGGCTTACTCCCGGTCGCGATTATCAGCCGGTCGTATTCAACGGAGTAAGAGCGCGAAGTGGCCGTCTCAAGCAGATCGACCTTCTTCGCCTCACAGTCGATCCGGACCGCCTCGGTGCCGGTGATGACATCCACCCCCTTGACCTTCTTGAAGAAAGGGACATCACGGACGACGCCGACCGGGGTCTTCATCAGCTCCTTTATATCCTTCACATCATCGGAGACGAAGTAGGGGATGCCGCAGGCGCCGTAGGAGATGAAATTCCCCCTGTCGATGAGGGTCACTTCAGCCTCCGGGTTAATTCTCTTGGCCTTGCATGCGGCCTTGGCGCCGGCTGCGTTGGCGCCGATAACTACAATACGCATCTGCATGTTTAACTCCTTTTTATCCAGCGGATATAAAAATTATCTTAACTACTTGGATCTGTCTCGCGCAAAGCTCGCCAAGAACGAAAAGGAAACCAGGCAGGCACGGATAAGGTGCCAGGAAAGGCGTTTCCCGGTTCCCGACCCCGTATTTGAATTTCTTTGCGACCTTTGCCCCTTTGCGTGAAAAATGGGTTTCCTTTCTTAATGGAAGTACTTGTCCAATCCCATGTGGCGATGGAGGGAACTGAATCCCTTCCGGCCAAGCTTGAAATACTGGCGCAGGTAGTGAAATCCCTCGAAGGGGAGGGCGTATCGTTCCAGTCCGGGCTCCGTGCAGAGCGCGCATTCGGGGTACTCCAGGATGTTCCTGCGGAAGCGGGCTGCCTCCGTGGAGCGGATCAGTTTCTCAAGCGGCGTATCCTTTACATTCCCCAGCAGTTGGTCGATGATCGGGCAGGAGTAAAGGTCGCCGGTGCTCCGGATGAAGAAGTAGTTGAATCCGGCGGAGCATGGCTTTTCCATCCGCCCCGTCTCCAGGAATTGGAGCAGTTCGGTGCGGTAATAGCTCCATTGGAAACGAGGGGAATTATAAAAGGTCTTGAGCTTTTCCACGTCCAGGGCAGATAACGACAGCGTATCCTCCTTGCCGATGTTTTTATAACGGTTAGCAGTGAGGATATATGGTGAGATGATGGTGAAAAGTCCATGATCATCGGCGTAGCGGCAGACCTCGTCAAGCTCGTCGATGTTGTGGCGCGTGACTGTGGTCTTGATCCCGAGGACCAGGCTCGGGTTCTTATCCCTGAGCGCCTTCAGCCCTTGCAGGGTGGCGTTGAGCCTCTCCCATCCCCCCTTGAAGTTGCGGATACGGTCATGGGTCTCCCCCACCGCGTCAAACCCGCATGCAAAGACCAGTGTGACCCCGGACTGTTCCAGGGGGCCGATAACTGAGCCCACATCCTTCAGGATCTTGTCCGTCAGGAAGCCGTTGGTTGTGATGGCCACAGAGCAGAGTTGCTTCAGGTGGGTCGATTTCAGCCTGCCTATCCCCAGCAGAAGCTCGACGATATCGTCCCTCAGGAACGGCTCACCGCCGGTTACGTCCAGCTCTTTCATTTCGGAGAGGACAGGTGATTCAAGAAGCTTCAGCCAGTCAGCCGCCGCGAGTTCAGGAACGGCAGGCATCCGCCAGATGTTGCACATGAGGCATTTGGCAATGCAGCGCCGGGTCACCTCGATGCTCAGGGCCTCGGGCTTCCCCGGCAGGCCCATGGCCTTCAGGCAGCGGAAGCGAACGCCACGTCCGGCGAGAGTGAGAAGTATGCGATTCAGACTCATTGATATACCTTTGACCGGGGAAAAATATCAGCTTTCCCGCCACTCCGGCTTTCTGTTTTCCAGGAAGGCCTTGACCCCTTCCTTTGCATCATCGGTTGTGCAGAGACGCGCGAAGAGCTCGTTCATGTGATCAAACGCCTTGTAGTAATCCAGATCAGCTGCTTCGTAAAATCCCCTTTTGGCGTTCTGCAGGGCAAGGGGGCTTTTCTGGGCCAGGAGCGCTGCCCAGTCACGGGCTTCCTTGTCAAGATCCGCCGACGGAACGATCCGATTCAACAAGCCCAGACGCAAGGCCTCCTGTGCCCCGATCAGGTTGCCGTACAAAAGCATTTCCATTGCTATTTTCCTTCCAACGGAACGGGATACGGCCATGTTGTCGTCTCTTTGCTTTTGAGCGTGGGGAGATACTGACTAAGCAACTCTATTCTAGGTTTGAACGGTCTATTTACGGGCAATCATGAGGAACACCGGGTATTCCCTTTTATTCCCCATCTCATCTTCCTTTATGATCCTGGCCGCCGTCACGTCCCTTATATCGATGAATCCAGCAGATGCAAGCATGGAGGCAATCTGCGATCGATCGAAACCGAAGTGCATAACACCGGTCTTGTCACTGTGAAAACTACCGTCCTCAGAATCGAGATCGGCGATACACGCCTCTCCCCCAGGAAGAAGTATTCGGTAGAACTCCTTGAAAAGTGACCCGACATCAGCTATGTGATGCATGGTCATGCCGCTTACGACCAGATGGAAACTCCCGGCGATTCTTGTCTCTATTGCCGGATCAAGCAAAAGCGTAGAGACGTTAGTTATGCCGCGTTCTTTTAACTTGCCATGAAAGACCTCAAGCATGCCTGCCGAGGTGTCCGCTCCCCATAAGCTGCGGACATGGGGTTGAAGATGGAGAGATATAAGCCCGGTGCCGCAGCCGAAATCGAGCAGGTCAACTTCCCGCGTCAGTTTAACCTCACCCATGATTGACTCGGCCAAATCGCCTGCCAGTTTAACCCAGCGGGGCTCATCATCCCAAGAAACGGCAACTTTGTCGAAATCCCTTTTCATTTCGGTACCAATATTACCGCATTACGTCGGCATTTGACAGATATTTTATACAGGAAAAGAGCCGGGATGCCCCATTCATGGTGATTACTCCGGGGAGTCAGATCCCCAGCGCCTTGTAACAGCCTTGGCATACTTGAGGGAACGGATGCCGGGAAAGGGCTGAGAAGGTCTCGGCGTCGATCTCCTCGAACCTGCTTACGTCCCCACGGAGCACCCCGCCTCGCGGCCCATGGCCGCCATCTCCCAGAACCCCGGATGGAGGAGCGGTTCGCCCCATGCGTCTATATAGACCTGCTTCAGGTAGGGGAATCCCCTGCTTATTGCCCTGAAGGTCGCCATATCCATGTCGCCGTCGATCCACTGGTCTTCGAAGACATTCTTCGTGCAGTGGGGGCAGCGGAGATTGCAGCGCGACGTGATCTGGATCTGGAATGCGAGAAAAGGGCGATGTGGAGTGCTCATGCTCAGTTCACCTATCGTTAGATGGTGTATCGTCCCGGCAATAAGGACAGCGGAAAGAGGTAGTTTGCCGCATGGCTTAAGCGGTCAAAAAGAGGGATTGCGGTTTAGCCTGCAACGGTGATAGTTTTACGGAAAGTAATTTCCCCATGGAGGACTAATGATTACAGCATATGCAACGGAACGGGCGCTCGATCACCTGGAACTGTATCGGGCGTTTCTGGAGCGGGAAACCGACACCACCGGCACGGTGGTGCTCCACCACGGCAGGGTAAAGCGTCCCGGAAAGCAGGTGCCGGAGTTTTCCACCGTGGAGCTGAAGCCGCTCATTTCCGACGTCGATGACAGGCTGGCCGCCCTGGCCAGATCGGCGGAAGCGCGCTTCGAACTCAACCAGGTCCTCATCGTTCATCGTCTCGGCGCCATCGGCACACGGGATTCGGTCCTTTTGGCAATCGTTTCCGGCAAGACCCGTGACCGCTGTTTCGCCGCCTGCTCCTGGATCGTGGACGAAATCAAGGGGGAAGAGTTCATCGAACTGATTGAACTCCCGTGACAACCATCAGGATGTGGTTTTCTACTTTGGCCTAAAGGTCATACTCGGACGAATAGACCTGTGCAAGGGGGCGGTTCAGGACCTGCGCCACGATCCGGGAGTGATCGAATGTGTGCACCGTGGATGACGCCTCCCCTTTTTCGTGCTCCGGTACTGGTGCACGGCGGTATGCATGGTCAGGGCCGACATCTCGGCGCAG
>JBGQDJ010000123.1:0-7558 GCA_041495805.1 Geobacteraceae bacterium | reverse complement strand
TGCTGCCGGCCCTGCGCGAGCTGGGGATCGGCTTTGTTGCTTACAGCCCGCTGGGGCGCGGTTTCCTGACCGGGCAACTGAAAAGCCCCGACGATTTTGCGGCCGACGACTACCGTCGCTTGTCACCCCGCTTTCAGGGGGAGAACTTTACGAAGAACCTGGAACTGGTGGAGCGGGTCAAGGCCATTGCCGAACGGAAAGGGATCACTGCCGGGCAGCTGGCCCTGGCCTGGGTTCTGGCTCAGGGGGACGACATCGTGCCGATACCGGGGACCAAGCGGAGGAAGTACCTTGAAGAGAATATCGCCGCAGCAGCGGTGGTGATCAGCGAAGCCGAAAAAGGGGAGATCGCCGAGGCCCTGCCCAAGGGAGCGGCCAGCGGGGAGCGCTATCCGGCAGCCGCGATGACGACCATCGAGTGCTGATGCCAATTTCAAATCAAGGCGCTATCCTCGCCACCTTGATTTCATCCTTGATATGAAATTGGGAAAACAGTATCTCATGACAAAAAGCCCCCAGACCCTCACCCCATTTCTGCTGCTCTGCCTGATCGGTTTCGCCGCTTTTTTCAGCTCATACCTGCGTATTCCGGTCATGCCGTTGTTTGCGGCAACGCTGGGAGCCGGTCCGGCAGAGGTGGGGACCATCAATGGGGCCTTCATGCTGACAGCCGGGCTCCTTTCTATTCCCGCCGGTCTTCTGGCCGACCGCACGGGACGCAAGATGCCGATTGTTGCCGGTATGATCGCCACTGCCGCGTCATCGCTATTGGTGACTCTCTGCCACCAGCCAGGAGAGATGGCTGCCGCCTATATCCTATTCGGCGTCGGTCTGGCCGCCTTTGCTCCTGGCATGCTTTCGCTGGTGGCCGATGTCATGCCGTCCGACCGGCTTGGTCAGGCCTATGGCTGGTATACCACCGCCGTCTACATCGCCATGACCCTGGGGCCGGCATCGGGGGGCTACCTAGCCAAGGCATTGGGTTTGCGTCAGGTGTTTGCGGTATCCGGAAGCCTGCTGTTCGCGGTAGCGTTGCTGGCCATGCTGGTACTACCCAAGGGCCCTCCCCGCCGCAAGACGGAGCTGCATGCCGTCGTGGCAGGCAGTTTTCAGTTGCTGCACAATCGCCGCCTGCTTGCCTGCCTGCTGGCGACTGCCGGAAGCTGTATCGGCTTCGGTGTATTCCTGACGTTTCTACCCCTCTATGCCACGCTGCATGGATATGATCCGGCCCAGGTAGGCCTGGTGTTTGCCGCCCAGGCCGTTACCAATGTCGTGGGGAGGGTGCCGATAGGAACCATTGCCGACCGGTTCGATCGTCGCAGGATCGTGGCTGCCGGCCTGATCTGCCTGGCCGTGGCACTGGCGGCGCTGGGGCAGGCGGCACAGCTTGCACAACTGCTGGGGTGCGCCGTGGTCATGGGGGTGGGGATGGCCCTGACCTTCACCACCATCGGCGCCATGATCGCGGATCAGACCCCGGCCCTGCATCGGGGACTGGCCATGGGGATGTATAACAGCTGTATCTATCTGGGGATGATGGCCGGTTCCACCGTCATGGGCATCGCCCTGAAACGGATCGGCTACCCCCTCGGTTTTGCCGCTGCAGGAGGTGTGAACCTTGTTGCGCTGGTGCTGTTTTTCCTGATGATGAGGGAAAAAAGACTGCATCTGGAGAGTCAGACTTGAATAAGCGCTGGAGAATAAACTTGACAATGGCCCCGGAATTTTAAATAGTTTACAGTATAAATCTTCATGATCTCCATGGTAAATCATGCACAATCATCCGTTTCTCATCCCTTCGATTATTTTCTTTATCCTCTCGATCCCGCTGATCTTAGGCCTGGTGCCTCCCAATCGCGGATACGGGATACGTACAGTCAAGACCATGTCGGAGCCGCGGCTTTGGTACAGCGCGAATAAGTTCAGCGGTTGGGCGTTGCTCGTATCAAGCGGGATATACCTGGTTATGACGCTCGTTTCTCCTTCCGCCGAGAAGGATTTCACAGCCTGGCTGTACCATCTTGCGGCATTCGGCATCCCATTGCTGGTAAGTCTCCTCCTTATCCGGAGATTCATCAGACGGTTAAGGTAATAATTGGGTGCTCTCAGGGGGATTGGGGGAAATGTAGAATGTAGACCTTTTATTCTCAGAGCTTCGAGAAGAATGAATGCGAAAAGGATGCAGGTTTCAGGAGTTTTGTGCTCAGAAAGGAGAATGTTATGCCGGCAAACGATAGCAGCCGTCCCCCATTTCCACCGTTTACAAGTGAAACCGCTATCCGGAAGGTGCGCATGGCCGAAGACGGCTGGAATAGCCGGGACCCGGAACGCGTGGCGCTGGCGTACACGGTTGACAGCAGCTGGCGGAACCGTTCCGAGTTTTTATCCGGAAGGGAGGAGATCATCCTTTTTCTCCGGCGTAAATGGGCGAAGGAGCTTGACTACCGGCTGATCAAGGAGATGTGGGCGTTCAACGAGGCGCGCATCGCGGTCCGCTTTGCCTATGAGTGGCATGACGACTCGGGGAGCTGGTTCCGGTCATACGGGAATGAGAACTGGGAGTTCGAAGAGAACGGTCTGATGCGCCGCCGTATCGCCAGCATCAATGACCTTCCCATCCGGGAAGTGGAACAGAAGTACCACTGGCCCCTGGGGCGCAGGCCGGATGACCATCCGGGGCTCTCGGAACTCGGGCTCTGATGGAGATGAAGGGGAAAACAGGTTGAACCCTGCCCCGCTCAGCCGACTTCACCAGCCGGCTTCCGCGAAGACGATCCTCCTCGCGGTCAATCCCGCAGCACCTTTCCGAGCATCGAGCAGGCAGGGCCGTCTGCCTGCTGCGCTGGGCCGGTCGTGGCGGCCGCATGTCTGCGCACGCCTTCAAGGAATGGTGAGCCCAGACACTCCAGCAGCGACTTTTCGCCGATGTTGTCAGCCGACTGTTGGAACGCCGGGCATGGCTCAACGAAGCCTCCGGCGTTGATATGGATCAGCCCGCGTCCGGCGGCCAGGCAGCCGCCCGCCTCATGCTCGTCATCGGGGAATTGGACCAGAAACATACGCTGTTGCCGGCGAAGCTCCAGGAATCGGTTGCGAAACACGATGCGTTGAGCCGGCGTCAGGCAAAGGGTCGTGTCAGGCTGGCGGCCAAGCGGCAGGTATTCGATGTAGAAGCCCATTCGGCACCCATCCTGCCAACGTTCAAGAAGAAAGTCCGTATCGGCGAGTTGCTCCACGTTTTGTGAGGTAACGGTCACAGAGAAGCCAAAGAATGCCCCAGCCTCACGCAGATGACCACATGCCTGGCGAACATGGTTATAGACCCCTTTGCCGCGGTTAGCGTCGGTTTCCTTGCGACCGCCATCCAGTCCCGGCAACAAGATGAAATTTCCCATCCGCGAAACCCTGATCGCCATCTCGGAAGTCATCTTTGTGCCGTTGGTGAACGCGAAGAAGACAGCATCCGGGTGTTGTTCCAGAATATCAAGCAGTGATGGATAGAGTAAAGGCTCACCGCCGGTGAGCAGGAAGAAGTAACTGCCGAGTTTTTTGGCCTGATCGATCAGGTTCTCGAACAGCGCACGGGGCATGTCGCCAGTTGCCGTTTGCGTGGCGGCGTAGCAATACCCGCAGCTCAGATTGCAGTTTGTGGTGACGCTGATCATCACCAGCGGCGGCACCGGAACGCCGGTTGTCTCGAAAACTCCGGACCGACGTTGTAATGCGAGAGCAAAGGCCCTTCGCATCCGCAGGGCCTTCCAGATTCGTCGGGGCGACATACCGATCCAATCGTAAACAAGATCCTTGAAAATCTCTTCCATCGTATACCTCATTTCTGAATCGTTCAGAGTCGGGCGAGTTCAGCTTGGCCGTACGCACTACAGAAGTTTATCATCCTTTTTTATTTATACACCGGGCTTCAGCTCTTTTTGTCCTTGCGTTGATCTGATATACTTTTCTGCAAAAACAGGAATCGATATGCCATGGATGAAAATACCGTAGAAGTCAGCGCCTGGTCGGGATATCGGGATGAGGAGAGACCGCAGGCGTTTACACTCAACGGGAAGCGCGTCGAGGTGCTGAAGGTCCTGGAGCAGTGGATCGAGGAAGATGCGGCGACAAAGGTGAGAAAGCGCTGTTTCCGGGTGAAGGGGGACGACTTCCGGACCCATATCCTCCGCTGCCTGGAGGTTGACGGCGTGTGGCTGCATGAGGGAGAAAAAGAAAATGGATGAACACGCGCCGGTCGTCATCCCCATCGACGGGACACTCGACCTCCATACCTTCAATCCCCGCGAGGTGAAGGATCTGGTGCCCGATTATCTGGCTGCCTGCCGCGAGAAGGGGATAATGCAGGTGCGCATCATCCACGGCAAGGGGACAGGCGCCATGCAACGCACCGTCCACTCCATACTCGCCCGCATTCCGGAGGTGGCCTCATTCCGCCTGGCCGGAGAGGACGGCGGCGGCTGGGGTGCGACTATAGTCATTCTCCAGCCCGAAAATGCCTAGAACACTATTGCTCCCCCTCTCCGTACTGCTCAGCATGGTAGGAACTGCGCACGTACGGGCCGCTCTCAACATGTGCGAAGCCGAGGGCAATTGCTTTCTCCCGATAGGATTCGAAATGTTCCGGGTTGATGAATTCCCAAACAGGGTAATGTCTCTTACTCGGTGCAAGGTACTGCCCCACCGAGAGATAGATGCACCCGGCACGGCGCAGGTCGGTGAAGACCTCAAGCACCTCTTCTTCCGTCTCACCCAGCCCGACCATGATCCCCGACTTGGTCTTCAGCGCCGGATCAATCTCTCTTACCGTCTCCAGGACTGCCAGTGAACGGTGGTAGTCGGCGCCGGAACGGATATGGTAGAGGCGGGCGACGGTCTCCACGTTGTGGCCGATGATGTCCGGCTTTGCATCGACAACGGTTGCGATGCTTTCCCGATTGCCCAGGAAGTCGGGGATGAGGAGCTCGATCCGTGTGTCGGGGGAGGACTCCCGGATTGCAGTCACCGTGGCGGCATAGATGGCGGCGCCGCCGTCGGACAGGTCGTCCCGGGTCGGACTGGTGATCACCAGATGGGTGAGGCCGAGACGGACGGTTGCCGCAGCTATACGCGCCGGCTCATCGGGATCGACCGGGAGCGGGGCCTCCTTGGTCACATTGCAGAAGGAGCAGAGGCGGGTGCAGATCTTCCCGAGGATCAGAAAGGTTGCCTGGCGGTTCCTGAAGCACTCGGAGATATTCGGGCAGGTTGCCTCTTGGCAGACCGTATGGAGCCTGTGGTCGCCCAGGAGCTTCTCCATCTCCCGATGTGCGGCGGGGTTGATCTTTTTCTGCAGCCACTCGGGCTTGCGGGTTGTCTTCATCTTATTCCCTGTTCTCAATACCTTCCCAGACCCACGATGCCAGGGAGTGTTTGCGCAGGGCCAGCGAATCGGCCGCTGCCTCTTCCTCTCCGTTCAGGGAATCCTCCTCCAGGAGTGCCGGCATGGTCTCCGCGAATGCCTGCGCTATCAGCATCTTCAACTTATCCTGGGCCAAATCCACACCCAGATCGCGCAACGCGGTCGTGGCTTCCCCGACCCCGACCGGGGGGTTGCCGAGGAATGCCGCTCCGAACTCGGCGCGGTTGACCAGTGGTATGGAGCCGTGCTGGAAGATGACGTTTTTCAGCCGCTTCTGGGCGTTTCCGCCGATCTTTTTCCCTTCGATCAGGATATCGTAGCTCTCTTTCCCGGCAAAGCAGAAGGCGCTTCTCCCGCCGACTCCGACTCCATCCGGAAATGATTCCATGGCATAGCAGGGGTCGAGTCCGAGTTTTACATAATAGCGGACAAGAAAGGAGGTGAGCACCCTGAACGACTCCTTGATGGAAGCGGCTGGAGGGAGATGATTGGGAGAGCATACAATGGAGTAGGTGAGTTCTTCGGAGTGGTAGATCACACCCCCACCGGTTATCCGCCTCACAACCGCCACATCGGCCTTTTTGCAATTCCTCGTATCGAGGACCTCGCCCCCCTTCTGGAAGCGGCCCAGAGAGAGAGCCGGAGGTTTCCACCCATAGAGACGAAAGACCGGCCGGGATATGTGCGGATCGAAACAGGTGAGAAGGGCCTCGTCAACGGCCATGTTGGAACAGCCGTCAAGAGGCCCGGTATCGATGAAACGCCAGTTTAACATGTGCTTGTCGCTCAGCCGTCAATCCGCTTCAGAAGCCAGGCCATGTTCTCGCCCAGGGCCTTCATGGTCTGCAACCCTTCCTCATCATTTTCCACCTCACCGATCTGGCGGCCGACTCCGATGTTCCAGTAGCTGGAACCGGGAATAATCATCTGGCTGATGAGGAAAAAGTGGTTAAGGGAGTCGAAGGCGTGGATCGCACCGGCGCGCCGGACTGCGATGACCGCCGCACCCGCCTTGCGCCGGAATATGTTGCCGTTCGCGCGCGATACCATGCCGGAACGGTCCACGAGGGCCTTGATCTCGCTGGTGATGTCGGCAAAATAGGTGGGAGAGGCGAGGATAATGCCGTTTGCCCCCTTCATCTTTTCGATGCAGTCATTGATGCAGTCATCCTTCAGGGCGCAACTGCCGTCTTTTTTCTCCCAGCACTGGTAACAGGCTATGCAACCTCTCATCCGTTCCCCGGCCAGTTGCACCAGTTCGGTCTCTATCCCTTCCTTTTCCAGCTCCGCGAATACATGTCTGACAAGGATTGCTGTATTTCCGTCCTTGCGTGCGCTTCCGCTGAATGCGACAACTTTCATGCAATTCTCTCCCATTTCAAATTATTTCAATAATGCCCGCGCGGTTTCCTCCGCCTCTTCCAGTGAACGTTCCGGGACCTTGTCTATGGTTGCCGGACCAATACCGCAGGCACGGATAAGATGACTCCCGGCAAAGCCGTACCACTTCAGGAACTTGTCGTACCGGGGGTAAACGTCTTCAAACAATTTGGGGTCCGGGTTCCCCTGGGTGAGGATGAAAACCAGTTTCTTGCCTGGGGGGAGGCGGGATGGGTTTGGATTGGTTACATAATCGGAGACCAGATAGGGAAACGTCCGGTCGATGAAGCATTTGAGCTGGCCGGAGAGATCCCCGTAATAGACCGGGGAGGCCAGGACCACAACGTCCGCTTCCCGCACCGCAGCCAAGACCTCGGTCAGGTCGTCCTGCAATATGCAGTGATCCAGACTCTTCTTGCAGGCATAGCACCCCTGGCAGCCCCGGTAATTGAGTCGGTTCAGCTCGAAGGCGCGTGTTTCGGCGCCGAGCCCGGCGGCGGTCTCCAGCAGGCGGTTGGCGATTGTTGAACTATTCCCGCCGCAGCGTGGACTCCCAAGCAGAGAGACGATCTTCATGATATTGCCTCCTCCATCGATTTATCTCTTTGAACTCACCATTCAGGGCAACTCCCCGGACCAAATCTCCCGTGGGAAAGCTACATTGTCAGTTTAGTGGAGGGGGGGGGTAAGCTGCAAGAGAAATTTCATGGAATTGATACCAGAATGGATGATGGATAACGGCTGAAGAGATAAGGCTGCTAATGA
>JBGQDJ010000122.1:0-7564 GCA_041495805.1 Geobacteraceae bacterium | reverse complement strand
GGGCATTCCTGGTGGCAACTGCCGGTTGCATTGATGGCAGCCGCGGTCTCCGGGTCCGTGCCGATGGTCACCTTCGGCGAATAATCCCGGCCGAGTGTCGCCGCCACAAGGGTCGGCGCAATACAGATGGCGCAGATCGGCTTTTTCGCCGCAGCCATTTCCTTGAGAAGGCGGGCGACCTCGGGATGAATCTCAGCCTTGGCCCCTTTCTCGGCAAAATTACAGAGATTTTTCGCAGCGCCGAACCCGCCGGGGAAAACAATCGCGTCCAGGTCGGCGGCCTTGACTTCTTTCAGGCAGCGGATCTTGCCCCGGGCAATCCGGGCCGACTCCATAAGGGCGTTGCGTTTTGCGCCGGTTGGCGCGCCGGTCAGGTGGTTGACCTCGGGAAACTCCTTGTCAGGCGCCATGCAGACCGCCTCCGCTCCGCACCTGTCGATTGCCAGCAGGGTAAAGACCGCCTCGTGGATCTCGCTCCCGTCATACACCCCGCAACCGGACAGCACAACTCCGATCTTTTTCTTCATACTCTCCTCCTTTCTTTCTTGGACCAAGGTGTGATCGAAGATCATTTGCTGATAAGCTGTTTTTTTTCTTCCTCCAGGGCGGCCCTGATCGCCTCGTCATACCCGATGAGCTGCATGGGAACGAGTTCCCTTATCCGCAGGTCGAGGCAAACCATCTCGTTCCGTACCCCCTCGATGAGCGGCATGGCAACGGAAGGCTTGACCGGGGTAAACAAACCGAGCCAATAGGATGAAAGCTTGAGCGATAAAAACGGCACCGGCAAAATCAGGATTGTCTTCCCTTCGATCCGGCCAAAGCGCTCCATCATATCCCGGTAGGAAAGAATCTCAGGCCCCCCTATATCAAAGGTATCCCCTGCGGTCCGCTCCTCTTTCAGGCACCCGACGAGATAGCCTATCACATCGGAGACTGCTATCGGCTGACAGCGGGTGGAGACCCAGCGGGGGGTGATCATCAGCGGCAGCTTTTCCACCAGGGCCTTTATCATTTCATAGGATGCTCCACCGGAGCCGACGATGACCGCGGCGCGCAGGACAGTGGTCAGGAATTTCCCTTTCTTAAGGATTTGGGCCACCTCCATGCGGCTCGCCAGGTGCTCCGACAGTCCGGCGCCTGTCTCGCCCAGCCCGCCCAGATAGATGACCCTCCTGACGCCTCCCTTTTCCGCGGCGCTGGTAAAATACTCCGCTGCCTGGCGGTCGCGCCGTTCGAAACCCGCCCGTCCCCCACCCATTGAATGGACCAGGTAATAGGCGGTGTCGATCCCCCTGAATGCCGCATCGAGCCCCAACGGTTCAAGGAGGTCGCCTTTCGCCGCAGTAGCGCCTGGGGGTAGTAAGATATCCGGTTTCCGGACAAGGCAGCGCACGCTGTAACCTTCTTCCAGCAGCACTCTTACCAGCCTTTTGCCGATAAAACCGGTAGCGCCCGTAACAAGCACCGTTCCCGCGTTCGGTTCCATAAGACCTCCGCTTATATCGCTTTCTTTAAATTTTACACGATTCCGGGCAAATGCCAATTCTCCCTCATGACATTCTGTTTTTTGACAGGGCGGATATCCTTGCGCCCGAAATCAATCCATTCAAGTTCTAATCACTCCTGCCGATATGTCATACAAAGATATTACTCATCAACCATTATTCGCGTTATTCAAAGGAGATTAGCATGAACATGATAATCCGACCCGCAATGAAACTGATGGACCGTCTCACCTTTTTCCATAAGATTACTGCCATGGGAGTGATAATGATTGTCCCTGTTTTTTTGCTCGTTTTCTTCTTTATCCGTGAGACAAAAACTACAATAGATTTTGCCGGAACGGAAAAAGAAGGGGTAAGATTTATGACGCCTGCCTATTCTCTTCTCAAGTCGGTGATGGATGGACGTGAAACCTCGAGTCAAGAGATATCGCTTGCGGAATTCGAAAAATCCATATCCGGCACTCCTGAACTAGTATCAAAAGAGGCCATCGAATCGTTGCGAAAGGCGGCAGCCGGGGTCAAGGATAACACAAGCCGCAACAAGGCTGGAGATGCCATCCTCACCATCATTGCTGAAGCCGCCGACAATTCGAACCTCTCCCTCGATCCGGACATGGATAGCTACTACCTGATGGATACGGCCGTAACCAAGATCCCCGCACTGGTCGAATTGACCTCGCGCTCAACGGCACTTGCCTTATCAATGGCCGCCAAGGGTGGCATAACCCCCGAAGCGCGAACAGAGTTCACTGTTTTGTCCGGGCAGATATCAATCCTGCGAAGCGGCGTCCAGGGGAATATGGAGAAGGTTTTCAAGGCCACACCGGCCCTGAAGGCGGGCCTGGAGGCACAACTCCGTTCGCTTCTCGACGCCTCGACCCACTATGAGGAGGTTCTGGCAAAAACGGTGTTGGCAGGCAGCTCGGCAGGTTCGAGAGAATCTGCCGCCGCAGGGCACGCCGCTGTCGAAGCCGGCATGGCCGCCGCTTCAAAAGTGGGAGAAAACCTGGACAATGTGCTGACGGCCCGTATCGATCATATAAAGGGTCAGATGTACTTGCGTCTTTCCATATGCGCCGTCGCCCTCATTTTATCCATCTGGCTTTCAGTCGGCTTCTATTTTTCCCTTCATGGCTCCTTGAATCAGATACTTTCAGGCATAGAGCGGGTGGCCAATGGGGACCTAGCCAACCCGGTCACTATTTCCACTAAAGACGAAATGGGTAAAATAGCAATTAATTTCAACAAGATGACTGCCGGCACAGAGGAGATGATAAAGTCGCTTCAGAAGGCGGTCCTGGAATTGACCGAGAAGTCCAGAAAGCTCTTTTCAAGCTCTGAACACATGTCTAAGAATGCCGGGGAGGTTGCCGGCCAGTCCCAGTCAATAGCGACCGCCAGCGAAGAGATGGCGGCCACCTCAACAGATATCGCCCATAATTGCGGTTCCGCGGCGGATGGAGCAAGACAGGCCCATGAAAGCGCCCTTTCAGGCGCAGGGGTGGTCCAGGATACGGTAAACGGCATGCAGCGGATTGCCGAAAGAGTCCGAGCCACGGCAGGCACCATAGAATCGCTGGGCACCAGAAGCGACCAGATCGGCGAGATCATCGGCACCATCGAGGACATTGCCGACCAGACCAATCTTCTCGCCCTCAACGCCGCAATTGAGGCGGCCCGGGCCGGGGACATGGGGCGCGGCTTCGCCGTGGTCGCTGATGAAGTACGGGCGCTGGCCGAACGGACCACCAAGGCGACAAAAGAGATCGGGCTTATGATCAAGACAATCCAGACAGAGACCAGGGGGGCCGTATCCTCTATGGAAGATGCCCTTTCCGAAGTGGAGAAAGGGAGCGAGGACGCAGGCAAGTCGGGCAGTGCGCTCCAGGAAATACTCGATCAGATCCAGCAGGTCAACCTTCAGGTCTCCCAGATCGCAACGGCGGCGGAAGAGCAGAACGCCACCACCGTGGAGATAGCCAACTACATTCAAAATGTCACCAGCATCATGCAGGGCTCCGCGGATCTGGCCGTGACAAGCACCCAGGCCGCGGATGAGCTGGCCAAACTTGCCGAATCGCTCCAGGCCGACATGAGAAAGTTCAAAACCGAGGGGAGCGAGCTTTTCATACTGGAGCTTGCCAAGGAGGACCACAAGACCTTCGTGGCAAACGTGGAAGAGGTGCTGAAGGGGGGTCGCCAACAGGACGGCTCAAAACTTTCCACCAACCATACATGCCGATTCGGCAAATGGTATGACACGGAAGGAATGAAGCTGTGCGGTCATCTGGCAAGCTTCAGGTCGATCAGCACCCCCCATGAGAAGATACACTCGGTTGCCCGCCAGGTTGTGGATGCGGTCAATGCCGGGAACATGCAGCAGGCTGAACAGCTTTTCCCGCAACTGGTAGACCTCTCGCGTCAGATCGTATCCCTGCTGGCCGACATAAGGCGCGAATTCGATCATCAGAGCAAGTCCAGGGCGGCTTGACGCCGCCATAGAGGCATCAAACACAACAAACCGGCAATAGAAAAAGGGGGCTTGAATTGCAATATAAATTCAGGTTCCCTTTTCTTTTTCTTACTCAACCGTCACCCTCCCCTCCCCCGCCAGGCTTTGTTTCTTGCTCCCCGGCAGAGCTTTTTCATAGCAATATGCAAGGGAAAGTGGTAAAAAATCCATTGCACATTAACCAGGTACAGCCAGAGGAACGAAGGAGTCGTAATGGAAACAGAGATTGAACAGGCCCGCGCGGGGATCATCACCGGCCGGATGGCGGAGGTTGCGGCCGAGGAGGATCTCCGCCCGGAGTATATACGTAAGATGGTGGCGGAGGGGAAAATCGTCATCCCGGGAAATCACAACCGCCTGACAAAAGCGGTCGGCATCGGTAAGGGATTGCGGACAAAGGTGAACGCCTCCATCGGCACATCATCGGATATCATCGACTACGGGGCCGAGGTGAGGAAGGCTAAGGCGGCCGCCGAGGCCGGGGCGGACACCCTCATGGAGCTTTCGGCCGGCGGGGACCTGGACAGGATCAGGCGTGAAGTGATCGCGGCCGTCGATCTCCCCGTGGGAAATGTCCCACTCTACCAGGCTTTCTGCGAGGCGGGGAGAAAGTACGGCGACCCGACCCGCCTTGACCCGGAGATGCTCTTCGATCTGATCGAACAGCAATGCGCGGACGGCATCGCCTTCATGGCGGTTCACTGCGGGATCAATCTCTATACCATCGAGCGCCTGAAACGCCAGGGATACCGTTACGGCGGGCTCGTTTCCAAGGGAGGGGTTTCCATGTGCGCCTGGATGCTCGCAAACAACCGGGAAAACCCCCTTTACGAACAGTTCGACAGGGTGGTCTCCATATTGAAACGATACGACACGGTCCTCTCCCTGGGAAACGGCCTCAGGGCCGGGGCGATCCACGACTCCTCCGACCGCGCGCAGATCCAGGAACTGGTCATCAATTGCGAGCTGGCGGAGATCGGCAGGGAGATGGGGTGCCAGATGCTCGTCGAGGGTCCGGGTCATGTCCCGCTGGACGAGATCGAAGGGAACATCCGTCTCCAGAAGCGGATGAGCGGCGAAGCCCCATACTACATGCTCGGCCCGATCGCCACCGACATCGCCCCCGGTTTCGACCATATCACGGCGGCAATCGGCGCTGCCCAATCAAGCCGGTTCGGCGCGGACCTGATCTGCTATATCACACCTTCGGAGCACCTGGCGCTCCCCAATGAGGAGGATGTCCGCCAGGGAGTGAAAGCGGCCAGGATCGCCGCCTACATTGGCGACATGAACAAATACCCGGAGAAAGGGAGGGAGCGCGACAAGGCCATGTCCAAGGCGCGTCGTGACCTGGACTGGGAACAACAGTTCGCCCTGGCCCTCTTCCCCGACGACGCCCGCGCAATCCGCGCCGGCCGCATCCCCGAAGATGAGGCAACATGCACCATGTGCGGCGACTTCTGCGCATCCAGAGGGGCAAACGGGCTTTTCGCCGCGGACCTCCGGGGGGACAAGATCTGAATATAGGTGAAATAAACCCGATCAATCCCGGTCACGATGAATAAAGAAATGCCGAAAATAGAAATCGCCTGCCAGCAGGTGCTGATGCATGACGCATCGGTATTTTCCATCCAGTGGACGGTCCTCCCGGCACAATACGCCGCAACGCTCACCCCGGAGTTTGTTCTGGAGAGGTACTTCTCCTATCTGCGGCGCTTCACACTCTCCCTGGTCAGGCCGGCATGGACGGAAAACGGGCTGGAATTCAGGCTCCTTTCCACAAAACTGCACCTCCTTGCCTTTTCCGCCCCTGTTCATTACAGCGAAGGGGGTGTCGATTCCATTACACTCCATATCTGCGGCGGGCCGTTTGTGCAGAGCAAGCTATGCGATCGCGGCAGGTTCTCATTTATTACCGAGATAATTTCAGGGGAGGTACAGGTGACGGTCCGGCTCTCCGAATACCACCCCCGCCTCCTTGGAAGCACCGCCCCCGGCCGGTTCCGCAAAAATCTCTACCGACTTACACAGGCGTTTATTCACAAAGTGGTGACCACCAGGTTTCTTGCCGCGCTCTACCGGGATCTGACCGAGGAAAAGGTCTCCTTCAAAATTGTCGCTGCCCACATTCAAGCCGGCGAGGATATCTAACTCCATATCTCACCTCATTTCAAACCAGGGATTCCGGATGTCTATCAAAACCCATCGAAAGATATTTCTTATTCTCACCTTATTCTATCTGATTTTTCTCGCCGCAATAACGGCCATGAACCGGTTCGGGCCGGACCGCTTCTGGTTCGGCGCGTTGAATCTCTATCTCCCCCAGGCATTGTGGGGGACCCCCGCGATCCTCCTTTTCTTCTATTCGCTCAAGGTTGCGCGCAAATGGTTTTGGGCACCTCTTTTATGCATGATTTGGGTTTCAGGTCCTATCATGGGCCTTTGCTGGTCACCGGACCCGCTCCCGGTTCCAGCGGGGACACTCTCGTTGCGGGTCATGACATGCAACGCCAAGTATGGCAAACACGACATTTCGCTGCTCATTGACGATATTGACCTGAACAGGCCGGATGTCGTTCTCCTCCAGGATGCAGGAGGATCGCTGGACGGTCCACTCGGAAATTACTTCCGGAAGTGGAACGTGCGCTTTTTCGGCCAGTATGTCATCGCCAGCAGATATCCCCTGGGCGAAGTGGATGTCCGCTGGATTCCCATTCCCGGCGAAAGACACTCCTGCCTGCGTTGCCAGCTGATGATGGGTAATACTAAAATCACCCTGTACAACGTTCATTTCAAGACCCCCAGAGAGGGGCTTAACGCCTTCAGGACAACGAGAAGAAAGCCATGGTACCTGCCACAAGCCATTCAACAGCTGGAAAACAACGTGGCAGCCCGAGTCCTACAGGCACAATCGATAAGCAATTTTCTCCGTCAGGAACAGGGTCCGGTTATAGTCGCCGGCGACCTGAACTCTCCCGACCCCTCCCGTGCATGCGCCACCCTTCGCAAGGCGGGCCTTCATGACGCATTCGCGGAGGGGGGAAGAGGCTATGGCTACAGTTACGGGCACTTACTGCTGCGACACAGGCTTCCATGGTTTCGAGTCTCGTGGATGAGGATCGACCATATCCTGCTGAGCGAAAGCCTGCGGACAATACGCTGCTGGACCGGCACAGGAAAGGCTTCAGACCATCGCCCGGTGATAGCGGACCTTATTTTGAAACAGCCTTGATGGGCCACTTGACATGAGGCATCAAATCTGTTTTGTTTTATTAATATTTATCCGCTGGGGGTTTGACGATGCCTGTCTACGAATTCTATTGCGCTGATTGCCATACTATTTTCAACTTCTTCTCCCGCCGTGTTAATACCGAAAAAAGACCGGACTGCCCAAGGTGCGGTCGTTTGGAACTGGAGCGCCAGGTTTCGCTCTTCGCCTATTCCACTGGAAAGAAAGAAGAGCCGGTTGAAGGGATGCCTGAATTGAATGAGGAGAAGCTGGAAAAGGCAATGATGGGACTCGCCGGCGAAATGGAGGGAATTG
>JBGQDJ010000121.1:0-7647 GCA_041495805.1 Geobacteraceae bacterium | reverse complement strand
TTGCATCATCGGTGGGGTCGATTGTCGAGACTTTGTTGCAGGTAAATCGTTTGATTTTGACTCAATGTGTCTGGCCAGTTTTTCCGCCAGCGCTACGCGCAGTTCCGGGTCGGCAACTGTATCCGTCTGTTCCGCTATTTTTTGCAGTTCCACCGCGGAAAGAGACCTTCTGTTGAGCTTTTCCGGTGATGTGCGGGGATTGGAATGTTCTGCTTTCCCTGCCTTGAGGTAGATATCCCGCACCAGTTCTTCGCCGAGCCGGGCATTCAGTTGTTCCGTGATCCCTTTCTTGAGGAAAGTCAGCTGTTGCATCCAGGGGGCGCTGGAGACGGCCACTGTCAGGGTCCCGTCCCTGAAACTCACCGGTCTGGCCCTGCCAGCTATCTGGGGGCCGACCGCGGATTCCCAGACCAGCCAGACTTTACCCTCGCGAAGGCGTTTTTCCGTCGGAGTGCCGTGATAGACCGCGTTTAGAAGGTCGGCGACTGTGAGCGGGCGGCGCATTTTCTCCCTCTTCTCAGCCATGGCGAGTTCTTCTCCTATGAATCATCCCCCCTAACAGTTGTCCGACCAAGGCGCCGACAAGGGTCAGGGGAATGAATCTCCAGCTGAAGCCCGATTTAATCCGAAGGAAAATAATTAAAGGGATGGAAATGTGCACATAGAAATACCAGCCGAAGCTGAATTTTTCATAATTCTGCCGCAGATAGCCGAGCGGTAGATTTATAATTATGGCAAAGAGCATGAGTCCTAGAAGTACAAATAAGTTGTGCATGTATTACCTCTTCAGGCATAGTATAAATTTGCGGAATTTTTGTCAATGCGCTATTTTCTTGAAAATATGTGCTTGCTTTGTAACATGGCGGAAGCGTCATGTTGGAAATAGTGCAAGGATAAATGATGGTCAAAGATGGCGATTACGTGGCGATATTCAATTCCATCCATCGGGTGATGCAGGCTGAAAAGCGTCTCAAGGAGCGGCAGGTGACAATCCTTCTTATCCCCGCTCCCCGGTCGCTCAAAGCCGACTGCGGCCTTGCCCTGCGCTATACATCTGACGACCGGTCGGCGGTGGAGGGTGCGCTGGCCGAAGAGGGATTGCTCCCTGAAGAGATATATGTGAAGAATGGTGAGCAATTTAAAAAGTGCGGGGAGTAGAATCCGGGGCTGGGAGCGGTAAGTGTTTTAACAAAGCCCTGATTTCAGGTCCCTGAAATCAGCTTTCGTGAAATTTCCGGGCAGGTTCGGTTTTAATGCTGTGAGGCGGGATTTGTGCCCGATGCTCACCTTGATCGGATGTTTAATTGATTGTTAAACTGCCGTTTTTATCTTGACAAAAATCTGATGGTCATTTAAATTTAATCTCTTTATAAAGGGATATTGCCGTGTTTTGCACGGGATTCCTAATTATATCTCTAACATACCGAAGTTACTCAGAGTCTAGATGTTCGAAAATCTTTCCGATAAGCTTGAACTTATTTTCAAAAAACTCCGCGGCCAGGGAGTGATGACAGAAGAGAACATCAAGGAGGCCCTGCGCGAAGTGCGCCTGGTGCTCCTTGAGGCGGATGTCAATTTCAAGGTTGTCAAGGAATTTGTAGAAAAAGTAAGGTTGCGTGCAGTCGGCATCGAGGTGCTGCAGAGCCTGAGCCCCGGCCAGCAGGTCATCAAGATCGTCAATGACGAACTGGTGGCAATGATGGGGGGGGACGAGGACAACTCCCTCGACCTGGCGGCCAAGCCGCCGGTGGCGATCATGCTGGTCGGCCTGCAAGGATCAGGCAAGACCACTACCTGCGGCAAACTGGCCCGTCATCTGAAAGGCGAACGGAGAAGGCCGCTCATGGTCCCCGCCGACGTTTACCGACCTGCGGCCATCGAACAGTTGAAGACTCTGGGAAGACAGCTCTCCCTGGAGGTTTTCCAGTCCCGGGCCGACCAGGACCCGGTGGATATCTGCAGCGATGCCATGAAATATGCCGGTTTGTCCGGTTTTGATACGGTCATCATTGATACCGCCGGCCGTCTTCAGATAGATGATTACCTGATGAATGAGCTGGTGCGGATCAAGGAAGCGGTAGGGCCGCGGGAAATCCTCTTCGTGGCGGACGCTATGACCGGCCAGGAAGCGGTCAATGTCGCGACCGGCTTCAATGATCGGCTTGACATCACCGGGGTTGTGCTGACCAAGCTTGACGGTGACGCCAAGGGGGGCGCTGCCCTCTCCATCAAGGCGGTCACAGGCAAGCCGATCAAGTTCGTGGGCATGGGAGAGAAGCTCGACGCTCTTGATGTCTTTCACGCCGATCGCCTTGTGTCGCGAATCCTCGGCATGGGGGACGTCCTGACCCTTGTGGAAAAGGCCCATTCGGTTTTTGATGCCAATGAGGCGGAGCGTCTTGGAAAAAAGCTGAAAAAGAGCCAGTTCGATCTGGAAGATTTCAAAAGCCAGCTACAGCAGCTCAAGAAGATGGGCTCCATCGAGTCACTCATGGGGATGATTCCCGGCATGGGTAAGCTTATGAAGCAGATGGATGGCGCCCAGCCGCCGGAAAAGGAGATGAAGCGGATCGAGGCGATCATTGACTCCATGACCCGCGCGGAACGGGCGAACCACACCATCATAAACGGCAGCCGAAGGCTCCGGATCGCCAAGGGGAGCGGAACGTCGGTTCAGGAAGTGAACCAGCTCCTGAAGCGCTTCGTTGAGGCGCAGAAGATGATGAAGCAGTTGCAGAAGCTTGGCCCAAAAGGGCTGATGCGGGGGATGGGGAAGGGGATGTCGCCGTTTTAGGCTGAAGGCTTACAGTTATTTAATGGCCCGGTAGCGCCATTGAAAGTTTATCGGAGAGTCAGAAACTAATACATTACGGCCCACGGGCCGTCACAACACCAGGAGGAGAAGATGTCGGTTAAAATCAGACTTGCCCGCGCAGGCGCCAAAAAGAAGCCCTTTTATCAGATTATTGTTACTGATGAGCGGAACAAAAGAGATGGACGTTTCATAGAAAATGTCGGCACGTATGATCCGAATCAGAATCCGGCAGCCGTCAAGTTTGAGGAGGCGAAAGCCCTTGAGTGGCTTGGCAAGGGGGCGCAACCTACTGAAACAGTCAAACAGTTCATGAAGAAGGCCGGTATCTGGGAGAAGTTTGTAGCCAAAGCCGCGTAGCTCTCTAATATTCCCGGTCCGCCGGCAATTCCACTCGCACAGAGGATACCGACATGAGACAGCTCGTAGAAACCATTGCAAAAGCGCTTGTTGATGACCCCAGCCAGGTAAAGGCCAGCGAGGAAATGGAAGAAGAGACGACCATAATCAAACTGACAGTGGCCAAAGAGGATATGGGGAGAATTATCGGCAAGGAAGGCAGGACCGCCAAGGCCATACGCACCCTTTTGAATGCTGTTTCAACAAAGGACAGCAAGAAAGCGGTCCTGAAAATAGTTGAGTGATGTCTCGGGAAAATGAACCGGTTCTGCTGGGTAAAATAGTTGCAACTCACGGCATAAAAGGGCAATTGCGGGTCGCGGTGTATTCCGGGGAATTCGAAACAATTCTCTCTCTTGCCTCCCTCATGCTCAAGGGTCCGGATGGCAGGATGGAAACCTTCCAGGTGGCGGCTGTAGCTGTACATGGAAAGAAACTGATACTCTCTTTAAAAGAATACGACAATATCAACCAGTCGCTCCCACTTGTAGGCCATGAGGTTTACGTCGAACGCGACCAGTTGCCGGTGCTCTCCGAAGGGGAGTTTTACTGGTTTGATCTTCTCGGGCTCAGGGTCGAAACCGATCATGGCGAAATCCTTGGCGAACTGGTTGATATCATAGCGACCGGCAGCAATGATGTATACGTGGTGAAAGACGGGAAGCGGGAATACCTGATTCCAGCGCTTGAAGATATCGTTCTCGACGTCAATCTTGATGCCGGGATAATGAAGGTCAGCCCTCCCGAGGGGCTGCTGGATCTATGAAATTCGACATACTGACCCTGTTTCCGGGCATGTTCAGCGGCCCTTTCAGTGAAAGCATAATCAAGCGCGCCGCAGAGGATGGTCTCATCGATATCCGTCTGCATGATATCCGCGATTATGCCGCTGACCGCCACAAGACAGCTGACGATGCCCCCTATGGTGGTGGCGCCGGGATGGTGATGAAAGTTGAGCCGCTGGCGGCATGCATCGAAGCGGTCCGGGCTGAACGCCGCAATTCAAGGGTCATTTTGACCACTCCCAGGGGAAAGCGGTTCGATCAGGCCCTGGTCTCGGAGTTGGCAAAGGAAGAGGCTCTTCTTATCATCTGCGGGCGTTACGAAGGGGTGGATGAACGTGTCAGGGAACTGTTTGTCGATGATGAAGTCTCCATCGGTGATTTTGTCATGACCGGCGGCGAACTGGCGGCGATGGTGATAGTCGATGCAGTTTCCCGCTTCATCCCCGGTGTGTTGGGGAGCGCTGATTCATCTGCTTCCGACTCGTTTTCGGACGGGCTTCTGGAGTATCCGCAATATACGAGGCCGGCTGAATTCAGGGGGAGAGGGGTTCCTGAGGTTTTGCTGTCGGGCAACCACCGGGAGATAGCCCAATGGCGGCGGCGTCAGGCATTGCAGAGGACCCTGGCGACTCGTCCCGATCTGCTGGCTACGGCGCAGCTCAGCGATAAAGAGAGGGATTACCTGGAGGAACTGGCGAACGGGCGGCGGAGTTGATGGGTTCGTTGCCGATCGGCTCCCGCGTTAGTATAGCTCTTCTGCACTATCCGGTCTATGACAGGAACAGCCGGGTGGTAGCCACAGCCGTTACTAATCTGGACCTCCACGACATAGCGCGGATGGCCAGGACATTCGGTCTTTTTCGCTACTATGTGGTGACCCCGGTCGAGGAGCAGCGGATACTGGCTGAGCGGATTCGAGCCCACTGGCAGGATGGGTGGGGGGGGAGCTACAACCCCGACCGCCGCAGCGCTCTGGAGTTGCTGCAGGTGGCGCCCGATATGGACACAGTTCTGGCGGACATTGAAGATTGCTATAAACGCCCTGCCAGGATAGTAGTGACCGGAGCTAAAGAGCGCCCGGGGGTAATTTCCTTTGACGGATTGAGGCGACGGGTTCAGGACGAGGAAGGCCCCTTTCTCCTGCTCTTCGGCACCGGCTGGGGGTTGACCGATGAGCTGTTTGAACGGGCCGATTTCGTTCTCGAACCGATAAAAGGGGCGGGTGAATATAATCATCTGTCGGTCCGCTCCGCTGCTGCGATTATCATGGACCGGCTGTTGGGACAAAGGTGAACAGGTTCAGGTTCCTGACCGGGAGATTGACATTCCGACACTCGGGATATAATAAAGCGATAAATCATAACAAGGCTTTGGATAATGATAAGGGAGGAAGAAAGAGATGAACAAGATCGATGCAATTGAGCTGGCGCAGATGAAGAAAAATATTCCACCGTTTAAACCGGGCGACACCGTCAAGGTGCAGGTTAAGATCGTGGAAGGGGACAAAAGCAGGCTCCAGGCTTTCCAGGGGGTGGTGATCGCACGCCAGAACGGCGGAATTCGCGAATCCTTTACCGTGCGCAAGATTTCCAACGGTGTGGGTGTCGAGAGGTCTTTCCCGCTCCATTCCCCGTCCGTGGAGGCAATAGAGGTGATTACCCGCGGCCAGGTCCGCCGCGCAAAGCTCTATTATCTCCGCAAACTGCGCGGCAAGGCTGCCCGCATCAAGGAAAAGAAATACGTCGCCGCTTAGAATCAGGTTTAAAGGCCTCGGGAAACCGGGGCTTTTTACTTTGGAGGGCATCGTGGATTTGTTCGGTGATGTGCAGAAGCAGAACTGGTCGCAGTTTGAGGATATGGCGCTGCGACAGGGATACTGCTCAGTTGCCGGAGTTGACGAGGCAGGGCGCGGGGCGCTGGCGGGACCTGTTATAGCAGCCGCTGTGGTTTTCCCCAAAGGCGCCATGATTCCCGGCATCAATGACTCGAAAAAGCTTACACCCGCCCAAAGGGACGGCCTGTTTGACCTGATCCTGGAAAAGGCACTGGCTGTGGGAATCGGCAGCGGCGATCATCTTCTCATCGACAGCATAAATATTCTGCAGGCCACTCTCTCGGCAATGAAAGAGGCGGTACTTAATATTTCACCCAATCCCGACTACCTCATCATTGACGGCATTTCGAAAATCCCCGTAAATATTCATCAGCGGACCATAATAAAAGGTGACAGTGCAAGTATCTCCATTGCCGCAGCCTCCATCATTGCCAAGGTGACGAGGGATCGACTGATGACGGGCTTTTCAGATCTGTATCCAGGCTATGGCTTTGCCGGGCACAAGGGATACGGCTGTGCAGCGCACATGGAGGCGATTGCAAGGCTTGGCCCATGCGTGATACACCGTAAAACCTTTCGAGGTGTCAAGGAGCATGTGAAGATTAAGGGATAATGGGCGCGGAGCGCGATATGGACGATCTGTCGACAATGGACAACAAGAGTCTTGGAGCGAGGGGCGAGGAGATCGCCGCGGCCTATCTGAAGGGACGGAAGTTCACTATTGTCGAGAGGAACTTCCGCTGCAAGGCAGGGGAAGTGGATATCATTGCCAGAGATGGGAAGACCCTTGTCTTTGTGGAGGTAAAAACCCGCAGGACCCTTACGTTCGGCCCGCCGCAACTGGCACTCACCCCCTTCAAGCAGAGGCAGATTTCCAAGGCGGCCCTGACCTGGCTGGCCAAAAAGAAGCTATTCGGCACAAGCGCCCGTTTCGACGTTGTCGCCATCCTTCTTCCGGACCATGACGTCCCTGTTATCGACCATATCAGGGATGCATTCGATCTGGCCTATTGATCCCATTCAGGAAAACTTTTCGTTCATATCCCAAGCACTCTGCCGATCAAACCCGGAGTTATGAGATCAATGGTCATGAGCAAGGTCAGAGTGATCATTATCGCTATGGTTATCCAGGCGATAAGATTTAAGATCGGGCCATTGATATAATCGCCCATCAGTTTTCTGTCGTTTATCAGAATAAGCATGAAGACCAGTACAAAGGGGAGCACGACGCCGTTAACCACCTGGGAGAGGAACATGATCATTATGAGTGGCGCATTGGGGATCAGGATAAATGCGGCGCTCAAGATGATAATGGTAGTGAAGAGCCAGAAAAACTGCGGCGCCTCGCGGAAGTCCTTGTCGATTCCCGATTCCCACCCCATCCCCTCGCAGATATAGTAAGCGGTAGATAGCGGGAGAATGCAGGCGGCAAAGAGAGACGCATTAAAAAGGCCGAATGCGAACAGAATGGATGCGTGCTTGCCGACGAGCGGTTTCAGGGCCACGGCGGCGTCGGCGGCGGTCTCTATGTTGAGTCCCTGCACATGAATGGTAGAGGCGCAGGCCACAACAATGAAGAAGGCCACGACAATGGCCATGACACAACCGATAATGACATCGAGCCGGGAAAAGCTGTACTGGTCGATGGTTATCCCCTTTTCAACGACTGCCGACTGCTGATAGAACTGCATCCACGGGGCAATTGTGGTTCCGACCACACCGATCATCATGGTCAGGTATGCGCTGTCGGCCTTGAAAGTAGGCACGACCGTAGAGGTGAGGATGATATCCCATTTGGGCCCGGCCATGAAAGCGGC
>JBGQDJ010000120.1:0-7680 GCA_041495805.1 Geobacteraceae bacterium | reverse complement strand
TGGTGTTATGGATTCCACTCGGCCCATGGAGTCATAGGCGATTTCGAACAGTGACGGCACATATACCCCTTCTATTGCCGCCAGCCTCTCCAGAAGCGCTCCCCTGTTACCGTTGCTTTCTCTCCACTCCCTGAAGGCTTGCGCAATCTCCACGACCGCCTCTTCGCCATCGCCAAGAAGAATGGCATCGAAGAAATCGGCCAGCGGTTCCGGATTGCAGGCGCAAGGGCCTCCTCCCAGGATCAGGGGAAAACCCTTTTCCCTTTCTTTTGCCAGCATCGGTATTCCGGAAAGTTCCAGCATATTGAGGATGTTGGTATAGGAAAGCTCATACTGCAGGGTAAAACCGACAATATCGGCCTCTTTCAGGGGGAGTCCGCTTTCCAGGGAGGATAGCGGCTTTCCGTCACGACGGAGCATATCCTCCATATCGGGCCATGGAGCATAGACCCGTTCCGCGGCCACCCAATCCACGCTGTTCAATGCATCGTAAAGGATCTGAAACCCCAGGTGGCTCATCCCTACTTCATATACGTCGGGGAAGGCGAGGACAAAGCGCAGTTCGGCCTTCTCCTTATGCCTGGTGCCTATTTCTCCACCCATGTAGCGGGCGGGCTTCTCTACCTTAAGAAGATCGCTTTTCAACACAAATGCTTCTCCATACCATAAACAGTCAGCTGAAAATAAAAAAGGCCGTGCGGAATCTTGCCGGCACGGCCCGGAACTACCTCAAAATCATTAAAGAATCATTCCTTCTGCCAGACATAGGCAGGATCGAAATAAGGGTCGTAGAACCCGGGAAAAGCGATAAAAAAAGTCATTAATTCTCCTACCCCCGACACTGTTCTTACCAGTGTCATCCCCAACCCTTTCAAAGGGCCCAGCAACACCCCCTTGGCAACCCCATCCTCTTTGGATGTTGTATAAATCTGCTTGGGGAGTTCCAACCAACCGGCGGCAATGTTGGCAAGACCCCGCCCCGCCTTTGTCGCCATGCCGTCAACCACATCTTGGGGAGAGCTGTTCTCGATGGTCTGATAATTATCCGCAAAAGCAATTCCGCACTGGGCGACGGCTAAAGCGCAACAGATCAGGAACGCGCTGATTTGCCGTTTCGTCACCATGATTACTCTCCCGTTTTCCCGGAATTTGTATCCATCGAATTTGTTGTCCTGGCTTTCACGTAGTCGGGAGTTTCCTGATCGTCCCATCCGTTCCAGACGTAATCAGGATCAACCATGGGATCGTAGTAACCTGGTTGCGGGACCATGAAGAATGCAGTCTCCATGCTGCCGATAAACGCACGGTAAGCGGTCATGCCCAACCCTTTGATGGGACCGACTACAAAGCCTATCCCCCCCTGGTCACGCACGGAGAGATAGGACTGCTTGGGTATCTCGACAATGGCGGTTGCGATATTGGTGACACCGCGGACCAATTTGTAGGACATTTTCCCAACGATGTTTTCCGGTTTTGGCTGCTCCAGGGCAAAGCCGGGAGTAACTAGACAAACAAAGAGCAGAAATGAGAATAAAGCTGTATAAGCGCGCATAATGACTCCTTTCAGACAATTTTCTGTTTGTTCTGGTATCCTTTTATCATAAATAATTGTCCGTGGCAAGCCGGAACCGATTGAAATTCAATCAAATAGCGACATTTCTCCGGAGAAGAACTGTTCGAACTTCTTCTTGAGATGTGCGAGCTTGTCGCAATAATAAGCCACATTCTCGTCCGGATGCGCAGGATCATAGCCTGTAATGGAACGACAGTTCCTGTAGGCCGTCACGACTCTCCCCTGGCCGGCCACATAATAGCTTATCTGGTCACCGGCCCGGTATTCGTTGCCTGATCCAAGGGCAATTTCAAAAGCCGCAGCCGGATTGCGTTTCCCCTCTTTTACCTTCATACGGTAGTTAGCAGGCGATTCTCCGAGGGTCTCGGTCTTTGCCAGCGAAGTGATCGGGAACAGGTGTTTTTTCAGCCTGTCCAGATATGACAGATAGAGATCTTCCACTCTCTCTTTGTCTCCCTGCAAAAGGAGTTTTATAATTTCCTGCATGAATTCACGCAGATATTTTTCCATTCCCCTGGACTTGAGTCCGCTCCCTTTTACGATAATCCTGCCGTCATAGCCGAGCAGCGCATAGTTTTTCATCTTGTATGAAAAGATGGCGCGATAACGGCCGTCCAGTTCCACATCGATGCCGGTGGGGAGGCTTTCGGAAAGTTCCTGTACCAGCGGCTTTTCCTGCTCCTCCGATGCGACTCCGGCCGGCGGGATAAAGTATATGCCGTCTGTGTCCACCTCGACCGGACGGGCACCTTTCATCTCCAGCCAGGCGAGCATTTTCTGGATTATTTCCCGCCCCAGCCTCGTCACCTCGGCTGCAAGGGCGGAATCGGAAAAATTGTGGATGGTTGTGCCGAGATAGCCGTAGAATGAATTGATCAGCACCTTGAAAGCCTGCTGAAGCGCCTGGAAATAGTCTCGCCCGGCAGGGTCGGGCTCGGATATGGCGTGCTTTTTGGCTGCAAGACGAAACTCCCGCAACTGCTTCAATAAAGGGAGGAAGAGGCCGAGGCCCTCCCTGGCCGGAGTGATGCCGTAAGCAAGCATCAGGGAGGGGTAAAGAGATGCAACGTCGCAATGGAGTATGGGGCCGACCACGCCATTTATAAATACATTGTTGTATCCTCCCTCGAAACTCCCCCCTGCCGCTGGCTTGGGAATGGCAACGCCGAGACGCAGATATTCACGGAGAAAAAGCGTGTTTATTTTGGTTGCATTTCCCCTGATCAGGCAATTCTGGTAAGAATAGGGAAACATGCGGGTCTGCAGGAACCAGGAATATGAGAGGAGGCGGGACAATGCAAGGGTTTCCCGGACATCATCCAGATTATATTTTTTTAGAGACTCCGGCTCTTCATTATAGGCGCGGTTCAGCTTTTCCCCGTCCAGATATACCCGGTCCGGCGCAGCCAGGCCGAAGTGAATGGCTACAGCCTTCAGGCCGTAGCTCTCAAGTTGCCGGGCGCTGATGTCGTAGATCTGCACCAGAAAATAGGTGTCGATGATATGGCGGCCGTAAATGTCCCAGCGAGGATAGTCTATGACCCTTTCCGCTATTGTGAAGCGTGACGAATGGACACGCGGTTCGCTACCGTCTCTCCCCCATGCGAGCCTGACCCCGTGACGGGCCGCCCTTTTCCTGATATATTCAAGATCGAAACGGAAAACATTATGTCCCTCGATTACATCAGGGTCTCGTTCACGGATAATTGAGGTCAAGCGCGTGAGCATCTCCTTCTCACCCATGTCGTGACCGAACAGCACTTCGCTGTAGCCGCTTTCGTCCATGACGGCGATGGAGATAATCCGGTCACCTGGGCGCTCGGGGTTGGAGAATTCGAAACCGTCCGCGCAAAAGGTCTCGATATCAAGGGCAAGTCGCCTCAAGGAAGAGAAGTCGGTCCCCTTGAATAGGGTTTTGCCGGAGATGAGCAGATGCTGGTGCACCGGGTCCGAGAAATAGAGGTATGGAGAATCTGGGGCTGACGGGCTCTTCCCGCTCCATTTGGCGAGATGGTCCCTGGCGGCCATGCAGTCGCGCCAGTCACGGAAAGATGCCAGGAAGCGGTATTCTCCGTCCCCGTTCAACTGCCTGATTGTAAAGTCCCCCGGAAAACCGGTCAAAAGGTCGGGGGTTTCCAGCAGGATAAAAGGATGGAAGGGATCGTCCTTGAATTTTACACCGTCTTCATCGCGAATGAAGAGGCGTATGAAACGTCCGGCCAGTTCCGCGGCTACGATCCCTTCGGTCTGATCGGAGCCGAACAGGACGCGGTTTTCTTCGAGGCGGAGTTCATTCATAAAACCTATCTTTTAGACGTATTGAAGATTCGAGGCTTTTACTCTCCCGATGTCAGCCGCATAGGTCCTTCAACTCTCTGATTATCTGGCTCTGTTGCTGGAAAATAAACTGCGATATTATTTTCTCGCTTTTAGTGTCAATCTCCAGTTCGAAGACATAAACATCCTCACCCTGTTTTTTCAAGAGCTTCCCCGGCAGTTCAAGTTTCGCATCCGGCAAGCAGATGCTGACCATCCCTTTGATATTCTCCTCCAGAATGCTTCCTTTCGGTGTCTTTATAGCCACGCCGCTGAAGGAAATGTCCTCGATACGCCCACGCACCAGATGCTGTTCATTATGGAAGGCGGCATCAATCTTGTCAGATACCTTTACCCTTACATATATCCTTTGATCCGCATGGATGCGCGCATATGAAAACTGGGTCAGATAAGCCAGGCAACGTTGTTTGCGAATCCTCAGCACATTGGCGATTACGCCGTGGGGGAAATGGATGCTCCTTATGAATGTCGCTTTCTGAACCAGCATGGAAGCAATCTGCATCTCGTGAACCTTCATTTCAACCACGCCCCTGTCAACGGCTACGACGGAAGCAGCAAAGCTAACAGGCAGTTCCCTGTAATAATTCAACAATTTAATGTCGTTCTGCAATCTGTTGTCCATTATTGCTGAAAGAACCGAAATAATAGAGGCTTCATCCTTATGGACATCCTCAACCGTCAACAGCTTACAATGCTCAAGCATGCCGCCATCCTGTTCACGAATGAAATTTAGCAGGCTAATACCCTGCTCCATCGACCAGAAAGTGATATTTAATGATTTTTTATTATATATTTCGTCTATCCGCAATACAACGAAAAAGTTGACTCTATAAATGCTGTCCGTTGGTCGGTATGGAAAATGATGTGACAATATGAATGGTGTCCAGGGAGCAAATTGCAGGACGTTCATTTTTGCGGGGGATCAGGATTTGTGAAAATTCTGATGCGCATCAGAGTAACATCTCCCGTAGGTATAAAAAAAGGAACGACACAGGGGGCATGTGTCGTTCCTTTTTAAAGTAACTCCGTCTGCTGTTTACATCCGGTTTAACAGGGGGACAATGAGAAGGGAAGCAATGTTGATAATCTTGATCATCGGGTTGCCGGCTATTCCGGTCGTTACCGGATTGAGGTGGATATAGCGACTCAGATCGGCTGCGTATTCGTCGGCCTCAACCGGTATCGCCTTGAAGCGACCCTGAAAAAGGTGGCCTGACCGCTTTCTCTTGATGTTGTAATAAGCCCGTCTCCTTATTCCGCCTTGAATTCAACCCCTCAGCAAGCTCTATTACCATCGATTCACTCAATAGTTACTGTAACGGGTGTCTTGTCCGCAGGGATGGCCTCCTCGACCGGATACGTGCAATAAGTTTTGCCGTTGGCATCGTATACCGGGGGTTTGCACCTGAGTAGCCCGGTGCTGTAGTGCTGGAAGAAAGAGCGCTTGGTGACGCCATTGGTATCAAGCCAGTTTCTGTATGGTGTGGCTGCCGGAGCCGAAAGCCACGTTTCGCCGTAGTCCTGGTTTTTTACGGGTTGTATGGCTTCGATGGCAAATTTCTCGTTGCCAAGTTCTGACCATCTGAGCTCAATGAAATTGGCTTTCTCAATATCGAATATCCCGATCAGCCTCATGTGCCTGCCGGGGGGAAGCACTTTTTCGGTAACCTCGGGTGAAAATGAGGTGGAATTGGGATCGCCGGTGTAGCCGATGGTGAAGGTTATATCGTAAGGGTCGATCATGGCGCCGGCGGCTCTCTCGGCAAGCTCGGGTGTGTTTATGATCTCGTAAGCCGTGTGGAGATGGTAGTCGAGGGAGAACATGTCGGATAAGTTCCAGATAACGTGATGGGTCGGTTCTGACAGGTCACTCATGCCGACGGCAACGGCGATATTCTCTTCATTGCCCAAGGTGCCTTGAAATACAACCTGAAGAGTCAGGTCGGTAATTCCCGCCGGAATGGCGCTTTCGCCGCTGAAGTCGAAGGTAAACTCGGTCGGTTCGGTGTTGATGGTGGCGAACTGGTCTGAGTCGATGGTTACCGGCTTGGAAACTGAGTATTTAAAGGGGGCGGCGGTGTTGTGGGTTGGAGTATTGGTGAGGTCGGGGGCATAATTAGCATCTATTTTGTAGCGGGCGATAGCCGTAAGTGTGCCGTTAGTCGTGCCTTGCCTGATCAATTCGTTTGGGGTGATGTTCTTTACATTTGCGGTAAGAGCGGTGAACTTCTGGGGGATTACACTGCCGTCGGTAACGGCATAAACCTGCCGGTCGGGCGGGGAAATTTCCAGAGTGCCGCGGAAGAAGTAGTCCAGTAGCCCGGCGGAGTATCCGACGACCTTTGACAATAACCCGTCTGGCCCAGTTGCATAGGTATTATGAACATTGTCATCAAGCACATATTTTCTTAAACTTGGGTTTGCAGTTATTGCTTTGATCTCGGCTTCTGAAGTCAAGAAACTGTAAGCTACAAAGTGATCGACATTGCTGCTTCCTTCTGGAACGGGGCACGCTTTCTGAAGTGGTTGCGTTTTTTGAGACAGGGTGATAAGCAATGAACCGATCCATATTGAAAGGAGAAGGTTCATGCCACAGCACCGTACCCGTTACAGCTCGGAATTTAAAGCCAAGGTAGCCTTGGCCGCCCTGTCAGAATCAAAGACCCTGGCAGAGCTTGCCAGTGAGTACAAGGTCCACCCAACCCAGATCAGCAAATGGAAACAAGAACTCCTTGAAAACGCCTCTGACCTCTTTGGTAAGGGCAAGAAGAAAGAGGTCAACCATGAGGCCGAAGTGGCCGAGCTTCACCGCGTGATCGGCAAGCTCAAGGCTGAGAATGATTTTTTATCTCATCTGCCCGGTCTGAACTTGACCGGGCGCAGAAACAACAGGTGATCGCCACCGGTCATCCTGAAGTTTCTGTCGAACGCCGTTGTCGGCTTCTAGGGCTGCCTCGCGCCAGCTATTACCGTGGACCTGCTTCTGGTCTGAGGAACGGCGATCTGGAACTGATGCGCCGGATCGATGAGCTTTATCTGCAACATCCCTGGATGGGAAGTCGTTCCTTGGCCGATCACCTCACAACACCGGAAGCCCCCGTGGGACGAGGCCGAGTCCGCCATCTCATGCTTGTCATGGGGATCGAATCCCTGGCTCCCAAGCCGGGTACCAGCAGACGGCAGCCAAAGCATCCGGTCTACCCCTATCTGCTGCGGGGGCTGACCATAGACAGGCCCAATCAGGTCTGGGCAACCGATATTACCTACATCCCCATGGCACGGGGGTTCATGTACCTGATAGCAATCATGGACTGGGCCACCAGGAAAGTCCTGTCCTGGCGGCTGTCCAACACGCTGGACACCAGATTCTGCGTCGAGGCGCTCAAAGAAGCTCTTTTCAAATACGGCACTCCGGAGATCTTCAACACCGATCAGGGGTGCCAGTTTACCAGTGAGGCATTTACCTCCGTCCTCAAGACCTGGAACGTCAAGATCAGCATGGACGGCAAGGGGCGGTTCAAGGACAACATCTTCATCGAGCGACTCTGGCGCACCCTGAAATACGAGAGAATCTATCTTAAGACGTACGAAACGGGAATCGAGCTTTCCAAGGACCTTACATACTGGTTCAACTGGTACAACAACACCAGGCGACATTCATCGTTTGACAAACAGACACCAAATGAGGCTTATTTGCAAGGACTTGAAAAACTAAAACCGGCTGCCTGAAGCCGGCAACCTCAACAACAGCAGGACATTGCTTAATTCAC
>JBGQDJ010000119.1:0-7733 GCA_041495805.1 Geobacteraceae bacterium | reverse complement strand
GTATGAATTATGAAGGATGAAATGGCAAGGATGCAAAGGCAAGGATGAATGTTGAATTATGAAAGTTGGAGGGTCAGGAAGTGGGGGACAATAGGAAGGTATTTGCAACGGACACCGTCACCAAAGAATCTTTACCCCATAGTCGGAGAAGACGCTGTCCGCCGATACAATGGTCAGCTTTTCCGTCATTGCCTGGGCGATCAGCAGGCGATCAAGCGGATCGCGATGATGAAACGGCAACTTCTCAACCTTCGCCGTATGGCGCAACTCGATGTTCAGTAGAGTAAAACCGTTGGCCGTCAATTGCTCCGACACGAATCGCTCTACGGGCTTGGCCAGCCGTAGCTTGCCAAGACTCGATTTTATCGCCATTTCCCAGCAACTGGCGATGCTCAGATAGCACGCATGGTTCACATCGGCAATCGCTCGCCGGGCCGCAGCAGTGAGCTCGGGAGCGTCATCAACCCACCAGAGGAATGTATGAGTGTCAAGGAGAAGGTGTGACATCAGACATACTCCTTGAAATCCGCCGGCAGTTCATCAAAATCGGGAGCAATAGATAGGATTTGCCCTTTGGCAGTACCGGGCAGTCGCTTCTTTTTCACCTCATTTACCGGTAACAGCCTGAGGAGCGGTTTATTGTCCCTGGCTATCACTATTTCTTCCCCCAGCAGGGCAAGCTTTACAAGTTCGGAAAAATGGGACTTCGCTTCGGCAATATTGTATTGTTTCATGACGTGCCTCCATGTTAGTCATTTTATATGACCATCATGCAGTGTGTCAAGGGAGAAAGGTGCGCTCTATAAAATCTGTTACGCCTTTAATATCATTCAAATCAAGAATCGGCACATCCAGATTGAGGGCTTCATCGCTCGCAACGGCTATAAGCATGGGATCGTGATGTTCGCCGCGGCAAAGAAGGGTCGGGCTTCTCTCTTGTCTGTGGACTTCAATTTTGGGCAGAGAACTCATCTTGAAGCCTTCCGTCAGGACAATGTCCACATCACTGAAATAGGTAGCGATAAGTTCTTCCAGAGGAGGTGAAGCCTCATGTCTTTTTATGAGAGCAAGCTTTTCCGGAGAAGTGATCAGCATGGTGTCTGCCCCGGCCTGTGTCAGTCGATGAGAATCTTTGCCGGGATGATCGATGTTGAAACTGTGAGCATCATGCTTGATAGCCCCAACCTTATATCCCCGATTCTTTAGCTCCCTTATAACCTGCTCCAGGAGAGTTGTTTTCCCTGTATTTGATTTTGCGACAAATGCGACTACCTTGACGGTCACGGTCTGGTCTCCGGAAGGGCGCAATCGGCCGGGTCACCCTGGATCTTTGCCACGGCGTGGGGGATTGCCGGCCATACCGCCTCCAGGTTTTCTATTGCCCCTTTCGGGCTTCCCGGCAGGTTGATGATGAGGGACTTTCCCCTGATCCCCGCCACCGCGCGGGAGATCATGGCGTGTGGGGTCTTCTCCAGGCTCTTCATCCGCATTACCTCGCCGAAGCCCGGTATTAAACGATCCAGTACCAGAACCGTGGCATCCGGGGTCACATCCCTAGGGGAGACGCCGGTGCCGCCGGTGGTGAGGATAAGGTCAAACCGGCCGCAGTCGCTCCACTCCTCAAGGGTGGAGGTAATAGTCACCTTATCGTCTGGTATCATCTTATACTGAATGGTGGCTACCCCTTGTTCGGCAAGCCATCTTTCCAGTGCAGGACCGCTCGCGTCCGTCCGTTCACCGCTAGCTCCCTTGTCGCTCAAGGTCAGGATAGCTGCCCTCATGGTTTTTCCCTCCTGTAGACGCCGCTCTTTCCCCCCTCTTTGTAAAGCAGGGCGATCTCGCCTATTCTGATCGACTTGTCGCTCCCCTTGCACATGTCATAGATGGTGAGGGCCGCCACCGCGGCTGAGGTCATCGCTTCCATCTCCACACCGGTCCGCTCGAAGGCCTTGACGGTTGACTCTATGACAACACAGCCGCTTGCCGGGTCGGCAGTGAAATCCACGGCAGCATGGTGTATGGCCAGGGGATGTGATAGGGGGATCAACTCCGGGGTCTTCTTGGCGGCGGCAATTCCCGCGAGTCTTGCCACGCCGAGAACATCACCCTTACTGATTCCACCCTTCAGAATTGCCGCCAGTGTTTCAGGGCGGAGAAAGACCGTGGCAGTGGCCTTTGCAGTGCGCAGGGATGGCTCTTTCGCGCTGACATCGACCATTATGGCCTGCCCCTGTTCGTCAAAGTGATTGAAAGCCATGAAAACTCCTTAAAGCAGCGTACAAGGTACAGGGTACAGCGTCCAGGGGATAGTGACCGGAATAAGCTGTACGCTGTCCCCTGAACCCTGCCTTTACTCCTCCAGCATTCCTACATTGCCGGAGAGGATGTGCAGATCCACTTCCTCGCCGGGAGAAAATTCAGTGCGGTCGGCGGGGAGGATGGCAATGGCGTCGGCCATGAGCATGGTCTTGAGAATGCCCGTGTTCTGGTCGCCGGAACTGTACGCCAGATATCTGCCGTTTTCTGAGGTAAGCTTCACCCGCAGAAAGTTGATCTTACCCGGCTTTTTCCGCGCCTTGCCCTGCAGGACCCCCTTGACTAAAGGTTTTATGACCCGTTTATGGCCCATCATCCTGAGAAGAGCAGGTCTTACGAACTCCTCGAATGTCACCATGGTAGAGACCGGGTTGCCGGGTAGGGAAAAAACCGGCTTTCCATCCTTCATACCGAAGGCGGTCGGCCCGCCGGGCTTGATGTCCACCCGCCAGAATACCTGCTCCACCCCCAATTCAGCGAGTATCTCTCTCACCAGGTCCCGGTCCCCGGCGGAGACACCGGCGGAGGTGATGAGGGCATCCGCCTTCAGCCCCTCCAACATCTTCTCCCGGTGACTTTCGGGATTGTCCCGGGCTATGCCGAGGATCACCGGGAGGGCGCCGATCTCCATTACCGATGCAGCCAGGGAAAATGCGTTGCTGTTTATTATCATCCCCGGTTCGAGTTGTTCCCCCAGTTCGATAAGCTCATCACCGGTAGAAAGGATCGCCACCCGGGCCTTGCGGTAAACCGGGAGGAAGGCCTTGCCGAATGACGCGAGCATGCTGATCTGCGGCGTGCGGATAACAGTTCCTGTCTCGATTATGGTTTCGCCCTTTTTGACGTCTTCACCACGGAAACGGATATGCTGCCCTGCCGTCACCTCTCCCCTGATCTTCACCTGCCCGCCGCTCTCCTCGGTTTCCTCGACAGGGACAACTGTGTCGCATCCCAGGGGGATGGGAGCACCGGTCATGATCCTGATGGCGCAACCGGCTTCAAGGGGGTGTGTTGCGACCCCTCCTGCGGGGATATACCCAGTGATCTTCAGACCGGCCGAAGCCTGACAGTCGGCGGCCCGCACGGCAAAACCGTCCATGGCCGAGTTGTCGAAACATGGCATATCCCAGGGAGCGATTATATTCCCGGCAATGACCCTGCCAAGAGAGTCGAGCAGGGAAACACGCTCGATCCCAATGGGTGATACGTTTTGCAGGATTTTCCCGCGGGCTTCTTCAAACGTTGGCATATGAGAGTCTCTTTCCTTATTGAACTTATATTTCGATATGTGTACATCATGCTGCACGTTTTTCATTGACCCATGAAGAAGCTGCCGGCAGGTAAATGAAAAGGGGTCTCTTCCTCTTTGGAATAAACCCCTCTCTGTTTGGCGCAACCAAGCTCTGGATTCTTCTTAACAAAAGGGTAGTTTATGCTGTCTCCCTGTCCACGAAGGTGTTGTTATTCTCAGAGCCGGGAGAATCCGTTCAGTTCAGCGGGAGAATTACCGGAAGACGATCATGGTTGCAGTCTGGTTTATATGACCGATGAACTGCTCTCCATAGGTGCTGAAACCAATGGTTGGAACGTCGCTGAAAAGCGCACCGTAGCTGTCGGTCAGACCCTTTTCCCTGAGTTCCAGGGTGCGGAGAATGCAATTGAAATTAATGATTCCGGATATGCCGCCCAGTTCACTTTTTACCGAATCGAGGGCCTCTTTAGTGCTGGCGATAATGTCCGTTGATTCCAGGAGAGTCAGTTCGATCCCTTCCTTCACGCCGCAATAGAAGATGATGCTGTTGTCCTTAATCTGCTGAGGGCTGCGGACGAAAGGTTCTCCTTCATAAACAACGCCGACCGGATTGTGCATGAAGTGATTCGGAGCATCGGCGACGGTTGTTCCCAAGGCTTCCGCATAGGCTTGTGCCGCGGGTTTATTGTTGAACTCCAGGATTTCCCGGTTGCTTTCATTTGCCTTGGTGACCAGCAATGTCTGCTGCAATGGGCAAAAACTCTGGGTCTTGACAAAAGAAAATTCGGCGCTTGGCTCCAGGATCGCCAGTACTGCCGCATTGGTGTAACTCTTGCCGTTTGCATAGACATAGGTTGCATTGAATTTCAGATCATCTCCCGCCGAGCCTCCAATGAAGTTGACGTTTGTGAAGTCGCCGATCCGGTCCATGATCTGCTCTTCCTTGCCGCACAGGCCATCGATGAGGATGATTCCCACATACTGTTTAGGGTCCATTTTTGACATCGGTTTGTCGAAATGACGTTCAAAAGCATTGAAGGCCCTGTGACTTTCATTGTTCAGGTCATCCAGCACCTCGACCTTGGAATTCTTTATCGCCTGCCGGTTGAAAGCCATGGCAACAATGGAATTCGTCAGCATCTTGCCTGTGACTATTTCTCCCGAGGTCGAGCAGCCGAATGTCTCAGCGCGGGGGAAAGCGGCTTCCATTCGATCGGCGATCTTATCGGGAGTGACAGAGGAAGAAGCAAAGAATATCAGGAGTTTTGTCTCAAAGTCTCCCAATTGTGTCTGAATGTCTTCAACAGCTTCTTGAATGTCCGTCTTATCGGAAAAAGCGGTCATAATGTTCATGGCAGTCTCCAGTCAAACCTTTGGTGTTTATTTGAATTCCCTCATAAGCTCTTCCAGCTTGGCTATGATTGCGGGATCATCGGCGGATTCCGGGGTAAACATCTTCGGATCAATACCTTTCAGTATCAGCTTGATCTTAACAACCCCTTCCAGGACAGAATTTCCTTGAGCCCGTTGATTGACAAAGGCGTCTATCATCTGTTTTATTTTCCCGGCCATTTGGGAGCCTCCTCACTCTTTGTGGTGCAGCTGTAATGGGTTGGCACTCTTTCGAGTTATTGTTTCTCGGGGGTTATCTGCGGCACACTCGATTCATTAATCTTGCCGATGGTCGCCCGGAACAGATTCGGGATGCCGAAATCCTTGCTGCCCGCGCCATAACCGACCTTCTCTACGATCATCTGCGGCATTGGTGCAAACCCCTTGCAGAAGTGTCTGAGCAGCGCCGCACCGGTGGGGGTAGCCAACTCTCCCTTCACCTCCGTTGAATAGATCGGCACTTCATGCAGAAGCTCCATGGTTGCCGGCGCAGGAACAGGAAGAAGGCCGTGGGCGCAACGGACAGTACCGGAACCCACGTGAATTGGTGAGCACCAGGCTTCATCCACATTGAGTTGGTGGAATGCGGATGCAGCAGAAACTATGTCGACGATGCAGTCGAGGGCGCCCACCTCGTGAAAGTGGACCTCTTCCAGGGTTGTGCCGTGGACCTTCGATTCTGCGATGGCAATAAGCTTGAAAACGGCTACAGCGTCATCAATCACCGGTTGGGGAAGGCCGCTCTTGCAGATTATACTGCCAATATCCCATAGGCTCCGGTGGTGCTTTTTGTGGGTGTTTTTCTGGTGGTCGTGGTGCCCGCCATGGTCATGACCGTGGTTATGGAGGTTCTGCCCATGACTATGTTCATGTCCATGTTCGTGATCATGCCCGTGTCCATGTTCGTGATCATGCCCGTGCCCGTGATCATGTCCATGATCGTCGTGGTCATGATCGTGCCCGTGATTATGCCCGTGGTGGTTGTCTTCGGGTGCATCAACGTCCCTTCCGGTTTCCGGATCGATTACATCGAATTTGGTCCCCATCAGACCGCTCTTGCTCACCTTGCGCGCCCTTATGCTGAAGCCATCGAGGCCCAGTGAGTCAATATGGTTGCGGATGATTTCGATATCAGCCCCAGCGTCAATCAATGCCCCAACGAACATGTCGCCGCTGACGCCGGAAGACGCATCGAAATAGAGAATCTTTTTCATCAAACCTGCTCCTTTCGCCTTACCCCTATAGCCATCTTGTTAATCATGTCTGCCTGATAGGCAGCTCCGAACCCGTTGCCGATGTTCACCACGCTTATCCCGGATGCACAGGAATTGAGCATGGCAAGAAGGGCGGCGAGACCACCGAAACTGGCGCCGTAACCCACGTTTGTCGGAACAGCAATGACCGGAACATCCACCAGCCCGCCGACTACGGAGGGAAGAGCCCCTTCCATGCCTGCCACGGCGATTATGCAGTTTGCCTTACGCACCATATCGGTATGGGCAAGGAGCCGATGGATCCCGGCAACACCCACGTCATAAAGCCTCTCGACCTTGCTGCCGAATGATTCCAGCACGATCGATGCTTCTTCGGCTACCGGTATGTCGGAAGTCCCTCCGGTTGCAACGACTACCAGTCCCACTCCTTCTTCCCTTTTTCGGCGCAGTTCGACAATCCGGCAGATTTTATGATATTCCGTATCCGGCACGCCGGCCATAATGGCCCCGGCTATCTCGTCGGTCACCCTGGTGCAGAGCACATTGGGATTCCGATCGGCAAGCCTGCGGAATATCTCGGTAGTCTGCTCCGGGGTTTTCCCCTCGCCGTAGATCACTTCCGGGTAACCGTTACGAATGCTGCGATGATGGTCAACTTTTGCATAGCCCAGATTTTCGACGGAAAGCGATTTGAGCCTTGAGATCACATCTTCGGTGGAAATCTCGCCCCTGCTGTGGCTTTCTATTAAATGGCGGAGATGCTCAGAATTCATAAATTAAATCTCTCCTCAGTCGGTTTTTGCCAGCACTTCATTCATGGCGCCTGTGCGGTATCCCTGGAGATCTAGCGACACATATGCAAAACCGGCTTCTTTAACCTTGGTTACGACCTCTTGTCGTAACTCGTGGGCAACACGTTCGTACTCTTCTTCACCCAGTTCGAGACGGGCAACACCCCCATGGAAGCGGACGCGGACTGTGCGCAGTCCCATCTCACGCAGAAAGTCTTCCGCCTGCGCCACCTTTCTCATCTTTTCCGGGGTGAGATAGACGCCGTATGGAAAACGGGAAATAAGGCAGGCATACGACGGCTTGTTCCATGTGGGGAGGGCCATACTTTTGGAGAGTTCCCTGATGTCTTCTTTCGAAAAACCTGCCTCGTCAAGAGGGCTGCGAATACCGGCTTCCCGGGCTGCCTGCTGGCCGGGCCGGTAATCGCCCCGATCATCGACATTGCCGCCGTCCACGACAAAAGAGACACCTTCCTCTTTGGCGATTTTCCAGAGCTCGCCGGCAATCACCTTCTTGCAGAGATAACAGCGGTTTTCCGGGTTTTCCGCCAAACCGGGAATCTCAAGGGCCTTTGCCTGGAGCACCCGGTGGCGGCCGCCGATCAGGCCCGCTATTTCCCTGGCTTCAGCCAATTCCCAGCCGGGATGGATTTCCGACGTAATCGTAACTGCTATCGCCCGGTCTTCCAACACCTCTTTTGCCACCGCAAAAAGAAGCGTCGAATCGACACCTCCGGAAAATCCTATGACACAGCCATTCATTTCCCT
>JBGQDJ010000118.1:0-7785 GCA_041495805.1 Geobacteraceae bacterium | reverse complement strand
GCTCGATCAGGCAGGTGGAGAAGAGCGCCATGGACACCGCCGCAATTTCCGAGGAAGTGCGCAGGGACGCGGAGACCGGCAAAGAGGCGGTTGTGGCGACGATAGCCGGCATACGGGAAATAAAGCGTTCATCGGGCATTACCTATGAAGTCATAAATACACTTTCGGAAAGGGCTGCCGATATCGGCACTATCCTTTCGGTTATAGACGAGGTTGCGGAGCAGACCAACCTCCTTGCCCTCAATGCGGCGATAATTGCCGCCCAGGCCGGAGAACGGGGCAAGGGGTTTGCCGTTGTGGCCGACGAAATCAAGGAACTGGCCGAACGGACCAGCAGTTCGACACGTGAAATAGCGCAGGTCATAAAAGGTGTCCAGGATGAAACAAGGCGGGCGGTGGATGCCATAAGCCAGGCTGAAAAGAGCATTGCCGGCGGCGAACTCCTCTCCCAAAGGTCCGGCGAAGCCTTGAACAAGATCGTTACCGGCGTGAACCGGGCAACGGAACAGATTGACGGGATTGCCCGCGCAACTGAAGAGCAGGCCAGGGGAAGCCAGATGATCCGCGACGCCATAGAGAAGGTCCTGGAAATGGTCGGCCAGATTGCCATGGCGACCCGTGAACAGGGATTGGGTGGCGAACTGATCATGACTGCGGTGGATAGAATGAAAGAGCTCACGGCTCAGGTCCGGGTTTCAACCCGCGAACAGAGCAAAGTGGGCAATTTCATCGCCAAATCCACTGAGAGCATTACCGAAATGATCCAGCAGATCAAACGCGCCTGTGACGAACAGGGCAAGGGTAGCGAACAGATCGTTATCGCCGTGGAGGATATCCAGCAGTCGACAAATGTCAATCTGGATGCAGCGAAGGTCATGAACAGTTCGGTAATGAACCTTTACCGGCAGATAGATATCATGAAAAAGGAAATGGGCGTATTCAAGATCAGGGACAACATATCGAAAGATGAATCGATAAATTCGGGAGCTGAAATTACATGAGCAGGATTTCTGAAAAATTCGCGGAATTGAAAATAAATCGGCAAAAGGCCTTGATCACCTTTATTACCGCCGGCGATCCTGATCTGGAAATGACCAGCGAACTCATTCCGGAAATGGAAAAGTGCGGAGCCGACATCATCGAACTCGGGGTCCCCTTCTCCGATCCAATGGCGGACGGTCCGACCATTCAGAAGGCGTCGGAGCGGGCACTTGCGGCGGGGACAACCCTGAAGTCAATCCTGGCAATGGTAAAATCGGTGCGCCGCGTGACCCAGGTGCCGATTATACTCATGGGGTATTTCAATCCGGTTTATCGTTACGGTGTCAGGAAGTTCGTGGATGATGCCGTGGATGCGGGTGTCGATGGGGTTCTGCTGGTGGATCTCCCTCCTGAGGAGGCGCAAATATTCAAAGCGGAGGCTGACGCAAAGGGGCTGGATGTCATATTCCTCCTTGCTCCCACTTCCGATGATGAAAGGATAGAAAAGGTGGCGCGGATCGGAAGCGGATTTATCTACTATGTGTCGGTGACCGGCGTGACCGGGGCGAGAAAGAGTGTCGATGATTCGGTCTTTACAACAGTTAAAAGAATCAGGAAACAGGTGAATCTGCCGGTGGCGGTCGGTTTCGGGATTGCCGATCCCTCCCAGGCGGGGAAGGTGGCGGAAGTAGCCGATGGTGTTGTTGTGGGAAGCGCATTGGTAAAGTTGTTCGAAGAATACCGGGGCGAGGATCTGAAGAAAAGGGTCGGGGTTTTAATTGCCTCCCTGAAGAGGGGAATTACGGATAGCTTCACAGCTGTCTGACGCCGCTAATTGGTTGGAAAAGGCTGCATATCTGTTACGGACGAGTCTTCCCCGGCTCGCCGGTTTAGCAAACACCACCGCGGGGCTGCTTTGCGGAGTTGAATTCGCTCAAAAGCTCAACGTACTTTGTGAGGGATAAATAATGGCCTGGTTCAAAAAAGAAAAAACTCCGATTGCACAGAGTGACAAAAAGGTCCGGGTTCCCGAAGGGCTCATGACAAAATGCCAGAACTGCCGGGAGACCCTCTACTCGAAAGAGCTGGATAAGAACTTCAACGTCTGCCCCAAATGCAGCCATCATTTCAGGATTTCGGCTGCCAAAAGGATGGAACTTCTGCTTGATGAAGGAAGTTTTGTAGAGTACGACGGGAACATGGTCTCTGTCGATTTCCTGGAATTCAAGGACTCAAAAAGCTACCAGGACCGTATTGACGCAGCCGTTGCCAAGGGAGGATCGAAAGACGCCGTTATCTGCGGTGAAGGAATGATCGATGGGACAATGGTGCAACTGGCGGTCTTTGATTTTTCCTTTATGGGCGGGAGCATGGGGAGTGTGGTCGGAGAGAAGATCACCCGCGCCATCGAGCGCGGCATCGACAAGAAAATGCCGGTCATCGTCGTTTCCGCATCCGGCGGAGCGCGTATGCAGGAAAGCATAATGTCGCTAATGCAGATGGCAAAAACCTCAGCGGCCCTGGCCAGGCTCCGCGATCTCGGATTGCCGTATATATCCATCCTGACCGACCCCACGACCGGAGGCGTCACCGCCAGTTTTGCCATGCTTGGGGACGTCAACATGGCGGAGCCGAAGGCCCTGATCGGATTCGCCGGTCCGCGCGTGATAGAGCAGACCATCAGGCAGAAGCTCCCGGAAGGTTTTCAGCGCGCCGAATATCTTCTCGAACACGGGATGATCGACCTCATAGTGGAGCGCAAGGATATGCGGCATAAAGTGTCGCAGATCATCAGCATGCTCCATCACTCGTAACCCGGAAACCAGTTCTGCTCTAAATATATGGACTTTCCTCCCATGATTTCCTATAATCCTTCCCCGTGAAGACCTACCAGGAAACACTCGCATACATCTACGGCCTCGGCCGTTTCGGGATGAGACCCGGGCTGGAGAAAATATGCGCCCTCCTCAAAGCCCTCGATAATCCCCAGGATCGAATAAATTCCGTCCATGTCGCCGGAACCAATGGCAAGGGATCAACCTCAGCTTTTCTCTCTTCCATCATGAGCTCCGCCGGTTACAGGGTCGGCCTTTTTACTTCACCCCATCTGATCCGCTTTACCGAACGTATCCGCGTCAATGGCAAGGAGATCGAAGAGGATGATGTGGTGCGACTTGCTGAACGGGTAATGGCGGCGGCCCCTCCCGAAACCACCTTTTTTGAACTGGCAACCGCAATGGCCTGGCTCCATTTCGCCGAGCAGAAGGTTGACCTTGCCGTTATGGAGGTGGGGATGGGTGGCCGTTTCGACGCAACCAACGCGGCGTCCGGTATCATGTCGATTATTACGCCGATAAGCCTGGATCACTGCGAGCATCTCGGCAGCTCCCTTGCGGAGATCGCCTTCGAGAAGGCAGGAGTGATAAGGCCCGGCCGCCCCGTGGTTTCTTCGCCCCAGTGTCGGGGAGTGCTGGATGTTATCGGACGGCAGTGTGAAAAGTTCGCCAGTCCCATCTATCAATGCGGGGAAGATTTCACCGGTCGGTGGGAGGATAGTTGTCTCTCCTATTGTGGCCTGCAAAATACCCTTTCCGGACTCACGCCGGGCATTGCAGGGCGCTATCAGGCGAACAACGCGTTCTCTGCCCTGGCAGCAGCCGAACTCCTGGGTGGTCTGGGGTTCAATGTGCCGGAGATCGCTTTGCGTTCCGGCATAGAACGGGCGTCATGGCCTGGACGCATGGAGATAATCGGGGAGGCTCTCCGCATCATGCTTGACGGGGCCCATAACCCTGCCGGCGCGCAAGCTCTCGCTGAATCGCTTGGGGATGTCCCATATGACGCGCTTATACTGGTGGCTGGTGTGATGGCCGACAAGGATGCCGAAGAGATTTTCAAACCGCTGTTTCCACTGACAGAGCGGGTTTACACCGTGTCACCGGCAATGGAGCGGTCCATGCCTTCGGAACGGCTGGCCGCTATCTGCCGTTCTCTTGGCGTTGCCTGCCATGACGCGGGAACGGTCGCAGAGGGGCTTGAACAGGCGAAAAAAGCGGCAAGACCAGGTGATCTCATACTTGTCTGCGGATCATTGTTTACGGTTGGTGAAGCCAGGTCCATTTTATGCGCGGAACGTTTTGAACCGTTCCGTGGTTGAGTTGAACATATGCGGAGACCTGCAAAGATGCTGCGCAACATTACGATAATAAGCATCATGTTTTTCCTTTCGGCGCTTTTTTTCCCGTTTGGCGCCGGGGCGGAAGAAGTGATTAATAAGGGGGGGATATCTATCTGGGCTGATCTCCTTTCCCATGATAATGAAACAGACGCCTATCACGCCAGTGGCAATGTGATGGTTCTCTGGAACGGGGTCATCCTTATCGCCGACACCGTTACACTCAACGAGGCCACAAGCGAAGCGGTCGCCGTGGGAGGCGTGAGGCTCGTGAAAGGTGGGGATGTGCTGTACTGCGACCGTATTACGGTCAACATGGTAACTGAGAAAGGGGAAGTGATCAACGGTAAGCTTTTCAGCCGTAAATCCAATTTCCATATCGAGGGGGAAAAAATAGAGAAGGTGGGGGCGGATGAATACCGGCTCGATCACGGCACCTTTACAGTTTGCAACGGTGAGGTGCCAAGCTGGAAATTTACCGCCGACGATCTGAATGTGACCCTGGAAGATTTTGCCATAGGGAAGAATGCAGTTTTTTATATCAAGGATATACCGGTTTTATATACCCCGTACATGCTTTTTCCGGTAAAACGCGAACGGCAATCAGGTTTCCTGTTTCCCCATATCGGCAATTCCAACAAAAAAGGGTTCAATTTTAACATACCCTATTACTGGGCAATTTCTCCCAGTCAGGAAGCCATCATCGATCTTGATATCCAGAGCAAACGGGGGGCGGGTTTCGCTCTCGACTACAATTATCTTAGGCCAAAAGAAAGTCTCGGCAAAGCCCATGGCTACTATATCTATGACGTCAATAAGAATAAGGGGCGCGGTAATTTATCTTATCAAGAGCAGGAATGGTTTTCCCCTTCTTTTGCACTGAAGTCGGACATAAACCTTGTCACAGACCGCGATTTCTTCCGTGATTTCGCCGATGCAACCGGTGAATACAACCGTCAGATTCTCGATTCATCAATTTCTCTGACAAAGAACTGGCAGAATTATTCCCTGGCCGGGGAAACGAGATACGTGGATGATCTGGATGCACCAAGCAACAGCGGGACTCTGCAGAAACTGCCGAATATCGGTTTTACCGCCATAAGGCAGAGAATTAACGGAATACCCCTCTACCTGGGACTCGATTCCACGTTTGTGAATTTTTATCACGAAAACGGTATCAGGGGACAGCGATTAGATCTGCATCCTGTTGCGGCTCTTTATTTTCCCATCACTGACGGGATGGATTTCTCCGCCTGGGGGGGGTACCGCGAAAGGCTGTACAATGCGTATGGGGGGGACGCCGGCAACGGCACCCACGGCATCGGGCTGGCCGATGCGGGCGCCAGGGTATCCGCTTCGCTGGACAGGATTTATGACTCAGGCTGGGGAGCCATGAAAAAATTCAGGCATGTGCTTGTGCCGGAGGTGGCTTACAGCTTTGTTCAGGATAAGAGCCAGGACACCTTGCCGTTTTTTGATTTTAACGACAGGGTTCTGGGTAATACCATGGTAAGCTGGTCCATCGCCAATTACCTGACGGGAAAGTTCCAGGATGATGACGCCACTCCCGTTTATCGCGATCTTCTCTATCTCAGGCTCAGCCAGGGTTATCAGATCAGCGGTGTGCCCAGCGATCCGATAACCAAAACCCCCCGTGACCAGCTTACTCTTGTTGATGATGGGAACCGTTTAACCGATATCCGGATTGAGGCGAACATAACACCATACAAGGAGGTTTCCCTCTTTACCGATAGCCGTTTCAATCCCTACAGGACGCAGTTTTCAACCTTTACCGGCGGCTTCGACCTGAATGACGGGAAAGGGGACACCACCGGCCTTTCGTATCGTTTTGCGAAGGATGAAGTGGAGTATCTGGAGGGGAGACTCGGGGTAACTCTTGTCAAACCATTTGTTTTCAAATATGCGGGGCGTTATTCTTTCGACAGGAGAGGATTTCTGGAGAGTTCCTACTCCCTTGAGTACAGGCACCAGTGCTGGAGTGTTGTTTTTAACTATAGCGACCGCCCGGCTACTCAGGACCGCGCATTCATTATCAATTTCACCCTGGCCGGGGTCGGACCGCTGGGTAAGTACAAGGCATTCTGACCGCGATTTACATCAAGAGGAGCGGATATGTCCAAGACATTCAATCCTGGCGCGGTTCTGGTCACCGGAGGCGCGGGATTTATCGGTGCAAATTTCATCAATTACTTCATGGCTGAGAATCCGGGATGCCGTGTCATCAACCTGGATATACTCAGCTATGCAGGCAATCTCAAAAACCTCGACAAGGTGGCAAAAGAGCCCTCATACCGGTTTGTGCGGGGCGATATCTGCGATGCAATACTGGTCGCGGAACTTCTCATGTCGGAAAAGATCGAGGCGGTCATCCATTTCGCGGCTGAATCCCATGTGGACCGCTCCATAACCGGTCCGGAGATTTTCGTCCGGACTAATGTCCTTGGCACCCAGGTGCTGCTTGAGGAGTGCCGCAAATACCTCCAGCAGCGAGCAGTTCCGGATTTCCGTTTTATCCAGGTTTCTACCGATGAGGTTTACGGCTCGCTCGGACCTGAAGGCTATTTTACCGAGGAAACTCCACTTGCCCCGAATTCTCCCTATTCCGCAAGCAAGGCCGGCGCGGATATGCTTGCGCGGGCCTACCACGAGACCTACGGGTTTCCCGTAATGAACACGCGCTGCTCAAACAATTACGGGCCGTATCAGTTTCCGGAAAAGCTTATCCCGCTCATCATCCACAACATAATAGGGCAAAAGCCGCTTCCGGTATATGGTGACGGTCGCAATGTCCGTGACTGGCTCCACGTAAAAGACCACTCCGTGGCCATCGAAACCGTGCTCAAAAAGGGGGAGCCCGGCGGAGTATTTAACATCGGCGGCAATAACGAGTGGATGAATATTGACATCGTCAACCTGATCTGCGATCTCCTCGACGAAAGACTCGGACGGGCATCCGGCGAGAACCGCGGGCTGATAACCTTTGTAAAGGACCGTCCCGGCCATGACCGCCGCTATGCCATCGATGCCTCGAAGATCAAGCGGGAGCTTGGATGGGAGCCGTCGTACACCTTCGAGAAAGGGATCGCGGAAACCATCGACTGGTATATGAACAATGGGAAATGGGTCACTGAAGTGACTTCCGGCGCCTACAGGGATTACTACGAGCAGCAGTATGGGGGCTAACATGATACTTGTTGTAGGTGCGAACGGGATGCTGGGACATGACCTGATGGATCTCCTTACCGGGGATGTGCGGGGAGTGGATATTGGCGATATTGACATCACCTCCATCGAATCGGTGCGCAGGGTTCTGCTTACCCTGAAGCCCGCTGTGATAATAAATGCCGCCGCCTATACCGATGTGGACGGCTGTGAAACCAACCGGGAAATCGCCATGCGGGTTAACGGCGATGGGGTGGGAAACCTTGCTGAGATTGCCGGGGAGATCGGCTCCAAGCTGGTGCAGATCAGCACGGATTATATTTTCGACGGAAGCAAGGGCACTCCTTATCTGGAGGACGACCCCGCCGGCCCCCTGAGCGTTTACGGAGAGTCGAAACTTGCCGGAGAAATAAATGCCGGTCGGGTTGCCGATCACCTGATCGTGC
>JBGQDJ010000117.1:0-7839 GCA_041495805.1 Geobacteraceae bacterium | reverse complement strand
TTAGCGTCATAAGACATCCACTCTCCTACGTCCCCATAGCTTACCCATTACCGTCCCCCTACGACCCCTTAGCTTCCCCCTTCGGGTCCCACCAATCACCTACGTCCCCTTAGCTTCCCCTGTGGCTGGTTGGGTTTATAGTATTTGGATCGAACTGCCTTGGAACTTGCGACGACGAGTCCGGTAACAGAAAGGATTGTGAGAATGGTGACACAGACGAAGTATAGACTTCCGGTGTCCTCGATTCCTCCAAGTAATACATATACTGCACCGTAACCGATCGCTATTACGTAGGTAGTCATAAGAAATGGATTAGCTTTGCTCCTTCTCCTTAAAGCTCCCACCGAAGACACGATTATAACAGCTGCGAAAGCTCCTCCGATTAGTGTAGCCTGAAAAGCACCGCCTGATGGGCCTTCATATTTTGATACTTTCAGAAGCTCCTCAAAGCACCAAGCGAACAGAAGGAGTCCTATTATCAGCCAAGCAAACACAACAATTTTATGAATTTTCTGTTTCATTTTACATCCACCCAACATGTTATTAGTATGTTTCCCTATATAAGTCATTTATTACCTATATGAGGAAATTATGCCCTGTATAAGGAATTTACGATATTCCTTATACAGGGAGCTTCCGATAATCCTCCTTTTCATCCCCGCACAACCCTTTCCACCAACTCCCTGTCCCCCAGTATCAAACCCCATCGCACCCGCCAGAGCTTTTGCACCGGGTCCCACTTTGCGCCGACCCCCTTCAGACGATCTCGCAGTGCTTTCATTGTGAAGGGAACCTGTACCAGTCTCCCGTATCCGTGGTACTCCCTTCCCAGGTTTCTCGTCAACGATAATCTCGGCAGTCTTGATTCGCATGTCCCTGATGACGTCGTAACGGTAGCGAACGCACAGAAGGGTGTCCCCAAACCTCTCGACCAGCCGCAGCGTTCCGTTTTCACCGGGCTTCAGGTGCTTGTGCGCCTTCATGTGCTTCAACATTTTCATCCTCCGTGCTCTTAATCCAGTATGGGTTCTTATTCCAAATTGCAATCAAGATGGCACGAAATCAACCACCCCCAGCCCTTCCTTATCAAGGAGGGGAGCCTTTAACAAATCCCCCTCCTGGTTCAGGAGGGGTTAGGGGTGGTCAGGTGTCAGCTTGAAAGCTCATTGTAATTAGATCAAATTTACGCTTGATTCACCCACAAGACAAAAGGCCGCCTCTATCAGCATCCGCTGACCGAAACGGCCTTTATTCACACCCATGACTCCAGCGGCTGAGCATCATGCGTCACCCCGGAAAAGCATTAATAATCTTTTATTACTCCACAACCTACTGAATTGTCAATTTAATTTCCGTATTCCCTTATACACGTCGAGAGCGGGCCAGCTATTGCTCTGTTTTGCCTTACTCTACAGGCGCAAAAGTGATAATATTACCACATGCCTCTTCCTCCCTTGACTAAATACCTGCAAACCCGCGCCATACAAGACCCCTGGCGGATCGCCGGCTGCTCCGAAAGCAGCTTTGCCGGTGCCGTGGTGATCCCCGCCCTGGCGGAAAGCGCCCATCTCTTCGCCACCCTCCGGTCGCTTGCGGCAAATCCGCCGGAGCTCCTCACCCTCTTCTTCGTCCTCGTGGTGGTCAATCACAGGGAGGACGCACCACAAGGCGACAAAGAGGACAATTACGAAACCCTGGAGCTACTGGCCACCCAGGACCCGGAACTGGCCCCTCTCCGGCTTGCCTGGGTGGACGCAGCCTCACCGGGCCTTGAGATGCCTGCCAAGGCAGGAGGCGTGGGGCTTGCCCGCAAGATCGGCCTGGACCTTGCGCTGACACGTCTCGACTTCACAGATAAAAGCCCACTCCTCATTTGCCTGGACGCCGACACCCTGGTCGAGTCTTCCTACCTCCCCGCCCTTGACTGCCATTTCGGGCATTCAACGTGTGGCGGGGCCGTCATTCCCTTTTGCCACCGGCCGGGGGAGTCGCCGGAGCAGCAACTGGCCATCGACCGCTACGAGCTCTTTCTCAGGAGCTATGTCCTGGGCCTTTCACTGGCCGGTTCTCCTTACGCCTTCCATACCGTCGGGAGCGCCATGGCCTGCACAGCTTCCGCCTATCTCCGGATGGGAGGGATGAACCGGCGGCCGGCGGCGGAGGATTTCTACTTCCTCCAGCAACTGCACCGGACCGCCGGGGTCGAACAGATCCAGGGGACTCTGGTCCACCCCTCGCCCCGCCCCTCGCATCGGGTGCCATTCGGCACCGGCCGCTCCATCTCCCGGACCCTTTGGGAAGATGCGGGCGCAGTGATGTTCTACCAGCCGGAGTGTTTCCGCATCCTGGGTGACTGGCTGAAAACGGCAACCGGGAGCCCGGACCGTGAAGCCGCCGCCATGCTGGCGGAAGCTACGGCGGTTTCCCCGCACTTGGCCGAATACCTGGAAAGCGCTGGTTTCACCGGCGTCTGGGAAGGCCTGCGGAAAAACCACAGGGAGGAGAAAGCTCTCCGTTCGGCATTCCATGGATGGTTCGACGGCCTGAAGACCATGAAACTCATCCATCACCTTTCGGCCGCCACCTTCTCCCGCTGCGAGCCGGAAGAAGCTCTCCCTCCCCTCCTGGAAAGGGCCGGACTGAAAAGAGTTATAGGTATCGCGGGGCAATTGGCGTTGCTCAGGAAGATACAGAACAAGTAATTCGGCATTTGGCTGCCAGCGGCCAGTTGCTGCTCCAGGCTTTCCCCTTGATAATCGTCCGGCTTTATGGAATAGTGACTTATCAACAAATATTGGCAAGGTCCTGTCCCAGGGCGGCATATCAAGAAGCAGCGTCTCCCGTGAGGATTATAAAAACCCATGTATTGTGACTTTTACGGATTCAAGGAAAAACCCTTTACCGTAACCCCAAACCCACGCTTCGTTTTCCTGAGCAAAAATCATAAGGAAGCCTTTGCCCATCTCCTTTACGGCATCGACAACCATGCGGGTTTCATACTACTTACCGGTGAGATCGGCACAGGCAAGACCACGGTGCTGCGCACCCTCCTCGGACAGCTCGACAACTCAACAGTCCGCAGCGCGCTGATTCTTAACCCCACACTTTCAGCACCGGAACTGCTGGCCTGCATCAACCGGGAATTCGGCATTGATTATGAGGGGCTGAATGCTTCGGAACTGCTGGACTCTCTCAACCGTTTTCTGCTCGCTGAAAACCGCGCGGGACACACCGTAGCGCTGGTTATCGACGAGTCGCAGAACCTGGAACCGCAGGTCCTGGAGCAGATCCGGCTGATCTCCAACCTGGAGACCGAGACGGACAAGCTGATACAGATCGTTCTGGCAGGGCAGCCCGAGCTGGCGGATATCCTGAGCAGGCCGGATTTGCGCCAGTTCGGACAACGGATCACGGTGCGCTATCATCTTTCCTCCATGGATTTCGACGACACCATGGCCTATATCGAACACCGCCTGGAAGTGGCCGGAGGATTGCGCGCCGCCACTTTCACCAGGGGGGCCATGAAGAAACTCTATAGTTATTCCCACGGCATCCCCCGCCTCATCAATATCGTATGCGACAGGGCTCTTCTCATCGGCTATATCGATGAAACCAAGGAAATTTCCCGAAGCATGGCGGCCCGCGCCATTGCCGAAGTCAGCGAAAGGAGAAGGCGTCCCGCCATTTTCCGGCTTGCGTTGGGAGCGGCTCTTTCGGTTATCCTCGGCGCTGCGGGGGGTATGTATGCCTTTCACCATAAATCCCCGGCCAGACTCCCTCTTCCTTCCCGTTCAACGCAGAGCGTCATCGCATCACCTCTGGTTGATGATGCGGATCCGGAAGAATTGCCCGTCATTCTGCGAAAGTTGCTGTGGGGGATAGGGGAGGCCGACAGCGCGGCAAACGCCTTCAACGCAGTGGCAAATATCTGGAATGCTCGACCGCTCTCCGGCCAGGAGGCTCTGCGGACGCAGCGGGATTTGGAAAAGGCCTCGGAAGAGCGGGGCCTCTATCTGGCCCGCTTCAACGGCAGCCTCAAGCGGATGCTGAGCGCCGATTCGCCTGCGCTCATGGAAATAAGACTCTCCGGAAGCATCGGCAGACGCTACCTGGCATTGATCGGCAGGGAGAACGGCCGGTTTATCATCTCGCCTCCCCTTAATGGGAGATCATCCCTCAGTCGCGCCGAGCTGGAGAGACTATGGTCCGGTCGAGCCTATATCCCCTGGCAAAACTCCCTGAATATCCCACGGCTGACGCCGGGCATGCAAGGGGAGGCCGTCACCCGCCTCCAGCAGTTGCTGCAGGAAGCAGGTGTCTATAAAGGTGGCCTGACAGGCATCTATGACCGCAAGACCACTGCCGCGATCGAGGCTTTTCAGTCGGCTCACGGAATCGTGAAGAACGGCAGGCCGGGGAAGCAGACCCTGCTCTACCTTTACCGCAAAGTGGACAGGTTTTCCGCCCCCCGGCTGGAAAAGAAGGGAGGGGAACTACCGGGATGAGCTCCATACTCGAAGCGCTGAAAAAACTGGAAGATGAAAAAGCCGCCCGGCAGAGCGGCGCCGGGCATATTGCCGGCAAGGTCGTGAAGAGCGGCCGCAGGCCGAAACAAACGCCGAATTGGATGTTGCCGGCCGCCATGGCGGCCGTGGCGGCAGTCGCAGTTCTCGCCACCTATATGATCATGGGGGGGATATCCGCCCGCACTGAAACGGTGCAACAAACGCCTGTTCTACAGCGTAAACCGGCTTCCGGTTCACTCCAGCGGACACCGGCGCCGACCGTATCTCCCGAGGCAACCACCTCCGCCCACCCCCCTGTGGAGCGAAAGAGGTCCCTTCCCCCATCTACATTGGCCAAGCCGGTAAAGCAGGCGCCGGTTGCCGATCCCATCACGCGCCTGCCGCAGGCCGCTCCGACAGCTGCGGCAATACCGACACCCGCTCCACAGCCGGCGGCGGTCTCCGGGCCGCCCGTCCTGAAAGTCACGGGTGTAGGCTGGCAGAAAGACAATGCCGCCCGTCTGGCGGTTGTTAACGGAAGGGCGGTCACTGAAGGAACCGTTGTCGAAGGGGCAAGAGTCGAGGAAATCCTTCCTGACCGGGTACGCTTCACCATTAACAACAGGAGCTTTGAAATACCGGTCGGGAATATACCTGGGGGAAATTGATAATAATGGAAAAAGATGCGGGATAAAGCAAATGAATAACAACGATGATAATGAACAGGCATGGGAAGCGCTCTGCGACCAGTGCGGCCTCTGCTGTTTCGAAAAGATAGAAGACGATCGCGGAAACATCTTTTTCACCCAGACACCGTGTCGATATCTGGACGTTGTTTCCCGGCTGTGCAAGATCTATGAGCGGCGTTTTGAAATAAACCCTGATTGCCTCAAACTCTCCCCCGAGCTGATCGGAGGCCTGCGCTGGCTCCATGACCAGTGCGGATATAAGATAGCGAGCGCGTCGCAGGAGCCCTGAACCCCGCCCGGGAACCCATGGGAGTGCGGCCTGGCCATCACTCCCGGCCGCGAATCCGCAACTCTGCCCCACATAAAACACTCCCCCTTTATGGCTTTTTGATATTTTGCGTGTAAAATTGTCTTCATTGATTATGCTCCTGATTCCTGAGGGAGGTGCCGATGCGAATCCTGATCGTGAATGACAAGGCCAATGAGAGGAAACTCTTACGCACCGTACTGTTAAAGCATGGCTGCAACGTGACTGAAGCGGCGACTGGAGCAGAGGCTCTGCTGCTGGCCGAAGAGTTCGACCCTTCCCTGATAATTTCCGGCCTCCCCATGCCCAATATGGGCGGCTTCCAATTGCTCCACGAGATCAGAAAAGACCCTCTTCTGCGTAAAATCACCTTTATTTTCTATACGGATGCCTTCATTGAGAAAAAAGACGAAGAACTCGCCCTGTCTGTGGGCGCCGACGCATTTATCGTCAAACCCGAAGAGCCGGAAAATTTCTGGGTGGAACTTTGCTCCGCACTGGGAAAGTGCCCCCCCCGGAATATAGCGGAAAATGTCGCCTCCCCAGTCGGATCTGAATTGCCGTTCCGGACCGGACAGAACATTCTCAACAGATTGGAGGAAAAATCCGTTGAACTTGAAAAGGCCAGGGCGCTCATCGCACAGTGCGATGAGCGCTACCAGCGGCTTCTTGAATCGGTAACAGATTATATGTACACCGTCCGCTTTGAAGATGGCCGATATCTTGGGACAATACATGGACCCGGCTCTGTTGCGGTGACGGGATATGCGCCTGAGGAATTAGAAGCCGACCCGGAACTCTGTTTCCGCATGATCCATGATGAGGAGAGGGAGTCCGTCAGAGTGCTGACTAACCGCTTCTTCTCTGAGAATGAGACCATTTTGCCCTTTCAGCATCGCATACTTCACAAAGACGGAAGGGTCCGCTGGATCCGGAATACGCCTGTTCCGCGATACGACCGTAATGGACGTCTGGTGGCTTATGACGGTCTTATAGCGGATATCACCGAATACAAGAAACTTGAGGACCAGTTCCGCCATGCCCAGAAGATGGAAGCGGTCGGTGTGCTGGCCGGTGGAATCGCCCATGACTTCAACAATATCCTGACGGCGATCATCGGTTATGGAAGCATGCTACAAACACATCTGGAGCATGACGATTCAGCGCGCAACAACATCGAGCAGATACTTGCGGCGGCGGAAAAAGCCGCGAATCTGGTCCATGGCCTTCTTGCCTTCAGCAGAAAACAGGTAATACATCCAAAGCCGGTTGATCTGAACAAAATCATAAAAAATTTAGAAAAGCTTCTTTCCAGGCTCATTACCGAAGACATCGAACTGCGGATGATACTTGCCGAGGGCGAAACAACAATAATGGCCGACCCTGGTCAGATAGACCAGATATTGATGAACCTTGTAACTAACGCTCGGGACGCCATGCCCCAGGGTGGCGTTTTGACCCTCGAAACAACACTCATGGAAATGGATATGGCCTTTTTGACGGAGCATGGCTACGGCACCCATGGCTCTTATGTCCGGATTTCCATTTCCGACACAGGCATGGGGATGGATGAAGAGGCCAGGCAAAGAATATTCGAACCTTTTTTCACTACCAAGCCGATGGGAAGAGGGACCGGGCTGGGGCTCTCCATTATCTACGGAATAGTGAAGCAGCATAACGGCTTTATCGATCTCCAGAGCAAGCCGCGGGTAGGGACCACATTCAGGATATATTTCCCGCTGATCGATGTAAAAGTCAAAGAGATCGCCAAGCCCGCCCACCTTCCCGCGATCGGCGAAAACCAGACTATACTTGTCGCCGATGACGACCCGCAGGTAAGGACTGTCATCAAGATAATCCTCAGCAAATCCGGTTACAAGGTCATCGAGGCGGAAGATGGGGAAATGGCGGTCCGGGAATTCGGGAAACACATGAATGAGATTGACCTGCTCATCCTCGACATAGTAATGCCCAGGAAAAACGGTAAGGACGCCTACGATGAAATCAGGAGGATGAGGCCGGACGTCAAGGCGTTATTCATCAGCGGCTACACAGCTGACGTTATCGATCAGAAGGGGGTGGGGCAAGAGGATCTCAATATAGTGGCAAAACCGGTTTCGCCATATGAGTTGCTCCTTAAGATCAAGGAAACACTAAGAGATTGTTCGTAAATAATTTTATGAGAGAATCACCACATCGATGAATCCGGATGCAAGTTTTGCGCTCTCCCCCCTGAGCCTCCCCTTGCCGGTCCCGGTTATCCTTACGGAGATCTCGGTGTTGATCAGGGTCTCATTGCCGGGGAAAATGACCAGAATGTAATTGCGGGACAATCCCT